>DAOURC010000077.1 GCA_030625285.1 Eubacteriales bacterium | reverse complement strand
TATCTAAAGAAGCATTATCCATTAGAATTTATGGCTGCTGTTATGAGTACGGTTATGAACAATCATAAAAAACTCGGACAATATATTCACGATTTAAAAGATATGAAAATCATTCTTTTACCTCCAAATATAAATCATAGCTACGGTAAATTTTCAGTTGAAAATGGATGCGTAAGATATGGATTGCTTGCAATAAAAAATGTTGGAAAAGGATTGATAGAAAATATCAAGGACAAGAGAAAAGATAAATTGTTCTTGGGATTTAGAGATTTTATTGATAGAGTTGATTCTAATGAATTGAATCGTAAAGCGGTGGAATCTTTAATAAAAGGTGGAGCTTTCGATGAATTTGGATTTCATAGAAGTCAACTTCTCTCCATATATGAAAAAGAAATAGATATGGCTCATAAGAAAAATAGTTTTATAGTTAAAGGCCAGATGAATATATTTGGCGATATTATCGAAGTTGACAGAACTGATGAATCATTGCCGAATATTCCTGAGATGAAGAACAAGTACTTACTTGAATTCGAGAAAGAAGTTTTAGGTATCTATTTGAGTGGACATCCATTGTCTGAGTATGAAGAAGTACTAAATGAGCAAATTACTTTGAACTTATCTGAACTTGCGGAATTCGATGGTGAAAGTGGAATTATCAAAGATGGAGACATTATCACTGTTGGCGGGATGCTGATTAAAATAAATGAAAAAGTGACAAAAAATGAAAATAAGATGGCTTTTATTGAAATTGAGGATATTTATGATAAAATTGAAGTAATTATCTTTCCCAATATATATAGGAAAGCAGAGGAAATGCTTAAAAACAACTCGTATTTTTTAATAGAAGGAGGAGTCGTTTTTAAGGAAGATGAGCCACCTAAAATTATTGCCAATCAAGTTAGAATTTTGTCGAATGATTTGAAATCAAAGGAAACAAGGTTATATCTCAAGTTGAAGAGATATGATGAAAAGTTATTAAAAGATGTAATGACGCTTTTAAAGAGTTGCAAAGGAAGATCAATTGTTCTTATCTATATTGAGGAAAACAAAAAAACAATAAAAGTGCCAGAAAATTTATGTGTAGATATTAATAATGGTTTAATAGAAAAATTAAAAATATTATTAGGACAAGAATCAATTAAAATCCGTTAGGGGGAAAAGCTTGAAAAGAATAGGAGTTTTAACAAGTGGTGGTGACGCACCGGGAATGAATGCAGCAATACGTGCTGTTGTAAGGGTGGCGATTTATAAAGGCTTAAAAGTATCTGGAATTAATCGAGGGTATCAAGGTCTTATAGAAGGAGATATAGTCGATATGGATCTCGCCGCTGTTGGTGATATAATTCATAGAGGCGGTACAAAACTAAGAACTGCTCGGTCGATGGAGTTTATGAAAGAAGAAGGTCAAAAACGCGCAGTTGAAGTACTGAAAATGTTCAATATTGAGGGGCTTGTTGTAATTGGAGGCGACGGTTCTTTTACAGGTGCATCAAAACTGAATAATCTAGGATTTCCAGTAGTTTGTATTCCTGGTACTATTGATAATGACCTTTGGTATACAGATAATACAATTGGATTTGACACTGCACTTAATACTGTGGTTAGTGCAATCGGTAATATCAGAGATACATCTTCTTCTCATGGCAGAATAAATATTATTGAGGTAATGGGTAGAGAATGTGGTGATATAGCACTTCACTCGGGAATTGCCGGTGGAGCCGACAGCATAATTGTACCAGAATTTGGATTTAACATCGACAAAACCGCAAAAACAATCATTGAAGGAAAAAACAGAGGAAAACTTCATCATATAGTTATATTGGCTGAAGGTGTTGGTAGACCTTATGAAATCGCTGATGTAATTGGGCATAAAACTCAAATGGAAACAAGAGTTACTGTTATTGGACATCTTCAAAGAGGGGGAACTCCAACGGCATATGATAGAATTCTAGCTTCTCAATTTGGTGAAAAAGCTGTTGATTTACTTCTAGAAGAAAAATCAGGCTTGGCAATAGGTAATAGAGGTGCTGAAATTATCTGTGTAAGTATTGAGGATGCAATTTCTAAAAAAGAAGTACGTAAAACAACTTTATATGAATTAGCAAATATGTTGTCTAAATAAAGAAAAAATTAAGGAGGATAAATTTATGATGAAGACTAAGATTGTATGTACTATAGGTCCCGCAAGTGAGAAAAAAGAAGTTTTTAAAAGCCTTGCAAGTAGTGGATTGAATGTAGCGAGATTGAATTTTTCTCATGGTGATCATCAAGAGCATCAATTGAGAATAGATATGATTAAAGAAGTGAGAAAAGAATTGAATTACCCTATTGCTATTTTATTAGATACGAAGGGACCAGAAATTCGTACCGGGACATTTAGTGAACCGGAGGTGCTGTTAGAGGAAGGAAACACTTTTACAATATGGCATGACGATAAGGCTGGCAATAAAGAGGGATGCTGTGTTTCTTACAAGTCGCTGAATGATGATGTTAAACCTGGAGATAGAATTTTAATAGACGATGGTTTAGTAGAACTAAAAGTAGAAGAGATAATCGGTAAAGACATTAAAACAACCGTGATAAATTCTGGTATTGTTAAAAATCACAAAGGTGTTAATGTTCCTAATGTAAAAATTCAATTACCTGCAATTACAGAAAAAGATATAAGCGATATTTTATTCGGTATAAAAAATGAAGTTGATTTTATCGCAGCATCATTTATAAGAAAAGCAAGTGATGTTATGGCGATTAGAAAGATTTTAGAAGAAAATCATATTCATGATATTCATATTGTTTCAAAGATTGAAAATCAAGAAGGTGTCGATAATATCGATGAAATTATTGAGGTGTCTGATGGAATAATGGTGGCAAGAGGTGACTTGGGGGTTGAAATACCTGCAGAAGAAGTTCCTATTGTGCAAAAAATGATTATTAAAAAATGTAATAGAGTAGGGAAACCTGTTATTACAGCGACACAAATGCTTGATTCTATGATGAGAAATCCTAGACCGACTCGTGCGGAGACTACCGATGTTGCGAATGCAATATTTGATGGAACGGACGCTGTTATGCTTTCTGGTGAAACTGCAGCTGGTAAATATCCTAATGAGTCTGTTAAAATGATGGCGTTGATTTCACAAAGGGCAGAAAACGCAATATGCTATAAGGAATTATTGAAAACTAAAGTAAATGAAATCGAAGAAGGTGGAGTTACTTTTGCCGTAAGTCATGCAACTGTCACTACAGCTAATGAATTGGAAGCTAAAGCGATTATAACGGCTACAAGTTCTGGATTCACTACAAGAAAAGTAGCGATGTTTAGACCTGTTGCGCCGATTGTTGCAGCAACATATTCTCAAAAAGTGAGAAGACAGCTTGCATTGGTATTTGGAGTCAAGACAATACTTATGTCGGAAGCTCCTACTACTGATGAAATATTTGAAGATGCAGTAAATGAAGCTAAAAAATGTGGTTATGTAGATACGGGAGATTTAGTGGTTATCACAGCGGGAGTACCTGTAGGTGTTGCTGGAACTACCAATCTGATGAAAGTTCATGTGGTAGAGGAATTAATGATTAAAGGATTAGGTCTTGGGAAAGAAATAGTAACCAGGCCGGTAAAAATCATTAAAACTCTTGAAGAAGCAGAAAATAAATTTAAGCCAGGAGATATCATAGTTACTGATACATTGGAAAGTTATTTAATTCCTTTTGCAGAAAAATCATCAGGTATTATAGTAGAAGAAGCAGGATACACTTCCCCAGGTGCATTAGTTGCAATTAATCTTCATATACCAGCAGTTGTGGGAGCTTTAAATGCTACATATATTCTAGAGGATGATATGAATATTACATTGGATGCAAAAAAAGGATTGGTATATTCAAGTAATACAAAATTATTATAAGTAAAATATTGAAAAATAGAAGATTTATTATCTTCTATTTTTTATTTGCAAATAAGTATAATTAATGTAATATATGAATAAACAATGAAATGAGATGTTATTTTATGAGGATTTATACAGACCATCATGTTCATACTGAATATTCACCTGACAGTTTAGGTGATATGGAAAAATATATTGTAAGAGCTAAAATACTTGATCAAAATGAGATTATGTTTACTGATCATATTGATATCGGCAGCCCCGACGAGATGTTTCACAAGCTTATCGATTATGATCAATACTTTCAGCGAGTGATGGAGTTGAAGAAGAAATATAATATCGATATCAAAGTTGGAGTAGAAATGGGATATCAAAAAAATTTCCATGATGAGATTGAAAACTTTGTAAAAAAATATCCGTTTGATTTTGTTATTGCCTCAATTCATTTTGGGGATGGGATGGATTTTTATACTGGAGATTTTTTTAGAGGAAAAACTCAAAAAGAGGCTTATTTTAGATACTTTGAAATTGTTGAAGATATGGTTGATAATTTTAACGGCTTTGATGTAGTCGGTCATCTGGATTATATTACGAGGTACGGTGATTTTGTCAATAAAAAATATGATTACGAAGAATTCAGTGAAATCATCGACAGGATACTCATTAAAATCATAGAAAAAAGCAAAGGAATAGAAATCAATACATCCGGTCTTAGAAATGAATTACAAGTATTTCACCCTAAAAAAGAAGTGATTCAAAGATATCTTCAGCTAGGTGGAAAGATTATTACGATTGGATCTGATGCGCATTTTGTCGATGATTATTCTACGGGAATAAATGAAGCGATGGTTTTATTAAAAAGATTTGGAGTTGAAGAAATCAGTACTTTTGAAAAGAGAATTTTAGGAAAATAT
>DAOURC010000052.1 GCA_030625285.1 Eubacteriales bacterium | reverse complement strand
GTAAACGACGTTGCGGAACTATTTGAAAAAAGAGATGAATTCAATAAATATATAGAAAAATATGCAAAAGAGATATTAGGTTAGGAGTGATGATATGAGAGTTATTGCTGGTAGTGCTAGAGGTATAAAACTTAAAACAATACCTGAATTTACAACTAGACCGACTGTTGATAGAGTGAAAGAAAATATGTTCAATATTATTCAGCACAATATCTACGGTTCGATTGTGCTTGATTTATTCAGCGGTTCAGGAGGTCTATGTATTGAATCCCTTAGTAGAGGGGCTTCAAAAGCATTTTTTATTGAAAAAAATCCTAAATGCATACCAATAATAAATGATAATATTGAAAGAACACGGTTAAGTGATAGAGCGGTTGTAGTAAATATTGATTTTGAATTCTTTTTAACAAAAGCTAAGCGTGAAGGATTAATTTTTGATATAATATTCTTAGATCCGCCTCATAAAAAAGGATTGGGAATAAAAGCTCTTGAGATTATTTCGGAAAACAATCTTCTAAATGACGGAGGAATGATTGTTGTAGAACACCATCCGGATGAAGATTA
Organism: Eubacteriales bacterium; assembly: GCA_030625285.1. GTDB lineage: Bacteria > Bacillota > Clostridia > Peptostreptococcales > Acidaminobacteraceae > DAOURC01. The sequence continues at coordinate 5,108 of DAOURC010000052.1, read as the reverse complement.
TCCTGATGAGTGCTATAATTTCAATAAGTTTAAATTTAAAAAGTATGGGAATACAACTTTGAGCTTTTATAAGTCGAAGGAGGAAATATAGTGAAAGTAGCGATTTATCCAGGTAGTTTTGATCCGATTACCAAAGGTCATTTAGATGTCATCAAAAGAACAGCAAAATTATGTGATGAATTGATTGTTGCTGTGGTATATAATCCGAATAAAAAATCCATGTTTGATTTAGAAGAACGAATGGATATGATTAAAAACTCCATTGAGGACTTGGATAATGTTAAAGTTGATTCTTTTGTCGGATTGTTAACCGATTATGTCATGGAGAAAGAAACGAATATTATTGTTAAAGGATTAAGAGCTGTAACTGATTTTGAATATGAATTCAGAATGGCTTTAATGAATAAAGAGATTTGCAAGGATATTGAAACGCTGTTTATGATGACGAGCCCTGAATATTCTTTTATAAGTTCGAGCATGGTTAAAGAAGTAGCGATGTTGGGTGGACAAGTCGATATATTTGTTACAGATTATGTTTATGAAAAACTAATTGGAAAAATAGAAAAAGGAGGATTATGATGAAAGTACTGGAATTATTAGATGAGTTTGAAAGCAGATTAGAAATTTCTTCGTCGATTCCGTTTTCTGGGAAGATATTAATTGATAGAAATGAAATCAGTAATTTATTAAAGGAAATTCAAATATTGCTGCCTGATGAGATAAAACACGCAAAATGGATAAAAGATGAGCGTAATAAGATAATTGAAGATGCCAAACGTGATGCAGATCGCATTGTCGGTGAAGCTCAAATGAAAGAATCACAAATAATAAAAGGTGCTCAGAATCAATATGAACACATCTTGGATGAACATAAGGTCGTTGAAATGGCTAAACAAAGAGCTGAGGTTATCTTGTCCAAGGCGAAAACAGATGCTGGAGAAATCAGACAGAATGCATTTCAATACTCTATGGATGTTGTAGAGGAAGCTTATCATAGCATGAATGAAATTACTCAGAAGTTGGAAAAAAATCGTGAAGAGTTAAAAACATATGTGAAGAATGAAGAAGATGACTAAACCTCTATAATTATATAGAGGTTTTTTAGAATTGATTATAGACTTGTTGTTGATAAATGCATGAGCTTTCTATATTGTATTATAGAGCTTTGTATAAAAATTGCTAATGTTATTGGAATAACTGCTAATAAAAATTGTGAATGTTCTAGTCCGATGGATAGTGCGAGTATGCTTATCGATAATAGCGTTCTAAGAATATGAAAATGAAATTCCTTCATTCTTTCAAATAATTTAAGCATATAATCCTCTTTTAAAAGCTTTATATGACATATAATACCAAAATACCAAATAATCACAATGTAGAAAAATTTAAAATCTGAAGTATTCCGGTAAATAGTCAAGAACTGAAGGCGACTACCATGAAGTTTGAAAGCATTTATTCATGATGCTGATGAAGGAGAAGCTACAGGATGGATGAGTTATTAAGCACTATTTAAATGGAACAAGAAATTGATTTTGTGTGAAATTACTTCAATAAATAATCATCTCGATATCAAGCGGTTTACAAACAATGTGCCAAAACGTGTTAGTAGGTTTTGGAACTAATATCATAATTTTGTCGTCAAAGTATATGGAGGGGAAATGTTATGAAAAAGATGTTGATGATAGTGATTGTGTTGACGCTGATTTTAGCGGCATGCGGACAGAATATAGAAGAAAAAGAAGAAGATGAAAAATCGACGGTAGAAATTATTGAGGAACCAGTAGAACCGATTATTGATTATTACTATGAATTGATCACTAGTCTAGAAAACGGCGATATGATAGAAATCGATTTGTTGATGAAAGAATTTATACCGAATCTTTCAAAGGATGAGTCGGATGATGTAATCGCTAAGTATATTTCTATACTGAAAGACAATTTGAGAAGTATGATAGAAGAATACTATAGTGAAGAAAATTTCTCGATTCATGGTGAAATCAACGAGAAGAGAGAATTTGAATTAGTCGGCAATGATAAATATAAATTAGTGGATTTGATTGAAGAGGAAAAATTCAATTCGCTGATAAAAAGGACTTTTGAAAATGGCTATGGATTGATGTGTGGAGAAGGGGCGTATTATCCCGTAGTCGATTATGTAGTGCTTTATGAGCAATATAGCGAATATGTTACCGAATCGATGGAAATGTATTTAAGGTTGATGAGTGAAAACTTAATTAACCCAACATTGATGGAAGAATATTTGAATGTTTCGCCTTTAGAATTGGCGAATCGTGCAATTGAGCATGAATTCTTCTTGAAAAAAGATCCGGGGTTCATTTATAAAGAAGATATTCGGATAGGGCTGATGGTGGCGCTTTATAAATTATCGGGACCGAATATATTTGATGGAATGCTCAATGAAGATTTCACATTCACAGATGAATTGAAAGAAGCGTATGATTATCTTTTAACTATGAAGGATTATCCGGTGACGCATACAACGATTCAAGGCGTGGTCGACTTTTCGATAAGTAAAGATGGCGTGCTGGGAAGTCTTGAAGATATGGATGATATGTACGACAACGCGTTTAAACTGCATGAAGAAGCAAGTGAGATGATAGATGAACTTTACATGAAGTAGTTAAAAAGCGCTCTAATTGGATTATAGCACTTTTTTAATATACGGTGTATTGAAATAATCTTGGCCAAGCTGTTCTCTTCTCAGTATTGAATATAGATCGCTGGCCTTTAAATCCAATTGAAGTTGTCTCTTCAATAACGGATCTTCAGTTGTGAATTTGCTCAGGTTGGTGATTATATTCAAATCTTCGTTTTTCTTAAGCAACCTGAGAATTTCTAGTCCTTTGTCATCGGCTGCCAAGATATTTATATACTTTGGAGTCAATAAATCATATTCATCGACTTCCTTAGTTTTGATATCGAATAAAATATTCAGCAAAATCCTTTTAATTCTAGTCATTGTAAATCTCTTGGTTTTTACATTCTCTAGGAAAGTAGTCATATCTGTCGATTTTCTCATTGATTCTATTATGCGATTTTCGATACCTTCAGTAACTTCGTGAATTTCCGAAAGATATTCACTTGACTCTGATAATATCTTATATCTCAACACTTCAAAATAATCATCTATAAATAGGAAATCCCTATAATCGGAAATATAATCATAAGTCATGGATGGAACAGTAGCGCGGACGCTTAAAAAATCTTTTTCCTTGATTTTGTTTCTAATTCCAGTAGCGCTTGCAAACGCATTTACGATTTCCAAAGAGTGGTAATCGATATTTTGCCTTTTTAATGTGTGATATTTTATATTGCTATCGAGTTGTTTTATCGCCTTTATATATTCGATGCCTAAAATATCATTTGAGTTTAAGCTTTCGCTGTTAACCTTTAATTTTCTGAGGGCTAAATCCCTTGCTGCCGGGAATGAAATTCCCTCAGTTAAAAAATGCTGCAAAGTAGTTTTATATTCTTCGGTTTCGTTTGCTAAATACTCTGCAATAGTTTCGACCAAATCTACATTTCCACTTTCGGATCCAAAAACAATATCATTCACAATTCCCAACTTGTTCAGAAGATAAACACTGCCGAAGGCGAATTTTTCTGCACTAGAAATTGCATTTACAAATGGAAGCTCTATAACTAGACTGACGCCGTTGTCCACGGCTATTTTTGCTCTTGTCCATTTGTCCATCAAGGCAGGTTCGCCTCTTTGAACAAAATTGCCACTCATAACTGCGATTGTGTGAGTAGCGTTGGTCATGGATATGCTTTTTTCTAAATGGTAAGCATGGCCATTGTGAAATGGATTATATTCGACAATAACTCCTAATATTTTCATAAACATCACCTAAATACATTATAACAGTAAATATACACTCTTGAAAATGTTTGTTGTTAAAGTGTATAATATAATGTATGTTACATAAATATTAAGAACAAACTATAAGGAGGCTATAATGAATATTTTGGTTATTAACTGCGGGTCTTCTTCACTTAAATATCAATTGCTTGATATGAATGGAGAAGTGCTTATGGCAAAAGGTTTAGTTGAGAGAATCGGTCTTGAAGGTGCTCAGTTAAAAAATGAAACAACTGGTAAAGAAAAAGAAGTTATTGTAACACCTATGAAAGATCATAAAGAAGCTTTGAGTATTGTTTTAAAAGCTTTGACTGATAAGGAATTAGGGGCGATAAAAGATTTAAGTGAAATTGATGCTTGTGGTCATAGAGTTGTTCATGCAGGTGAAAAATTCAGTGGATCTGTTTTGATTACCGATGAAGTGATGGCCGCTCTAGAAGATTGTATTGAATTAGCTCCACTTCATAATCCGCCGAACATAATAGGAATTAAAGCTATTCAGGAATTAATACCTAATATTGTCAATATCGGTGTTTTCGATACGGCTTTCCACCAAACTATGCCAAAAGAAGCATATATTTATCCGCTTCCTTATGAATATTATGAAAAATACGGTTTAAGAAGATATGGTTTCCATGGTACATCTCATCGTTATGTATCTGCAAAAGCTGCGGAATTACTTGATATGGATTACAATAATATGAAAATCATTACTTGTCATCTAGGTAATGGTGCGAGTGTGGCTGCTATAAAGGACGGAAAATCGGTTGCTACTTCAATGGGATTCACTCCGCTTGAAGGTTTGGCGATGGGTACTCGTACTGGTGATATGGACCCTGCTATTGTAACTTTCTTGATGGGGAAAGAAAACTTGACTATTAAAGAAATGGATAATATTTTAAATAAAAAATCAGGTGTTTTAGGAGTTTCAGGTGTATCAAGCGACTTTAGAGATATCGAAAGCGCTGCAGATGAAGGAAATGAAAGAGCTCAATTGGCACTAGATATATTTAGAACAAGAGTTAAAAAATATATTGCAGCATATGCAGCCGTGATGGGCGGAGTAGATGCCGTTGTATTCACTGCAGGACTTGGTGAAAACTCAGCTATAGATCGTAAAATCATATGTGAAGGCTTAGAATTCATGGGCGTTGAAATAGATGACGAAGCAAATAATGTCAGAGGTAAAGAAGCAATGATTGCAGCTAAAGATTCTAAAGTGAAA
>DAOURC010000147.1 GCA_030625285.1 Eubacteriales bacterium | reverse complement strand
CTCTAGATTGAAGTCTTTGATGTTTCTTCGCGTTAAATTCGCAGAACCCCCACTCAGCAGCACTTTTTCCTCTTCTTCATAATTAATCATGATCAACTTAGTATGAAATTGTTCGCCATTGGTTTCATACCACTTGATATTTATATTTCCGTTGCTTTTATGAATGAGTTCAGAAGCGACAGGTCTATTCGGAATACCTATTTTCTCAATTCCAAAGGCTGTTTGATTGACATCTAGTATCATCTTGATATCTACATCTCTTCTTGAAGCTTTGATCAATGCACTTATAATTGAACGCTCCGATATGTAGAACATCCCAATTCTAATACAGTCGCCTTTTTTAGTTTTATCAATTGCAGATTTTAAATTTTCTCGAATTTTTCCCTCTGTAATCAGTTTAACCTTGTATTCCCCTTCACTTTGAATCGCCTCTAGGGGCAACTCGATATCATAATCTGAAAAAGCCATTACAGCCAACTCGGATTCAACTAATTCATTGACAATGGCTCCTTTGATAGCAAAAGCGATGTTCGAGTTGATCGCACTTGCATCATGTGGATTAGCGCTGCCTACCATAACTTCTTTTTCCGAAATTACAGTTTTTCTATGATTTGCTTTAAAATTCATCATCCTTGAATACGATCTTGCAGTCACATACGGTAATTTTGAAGTAAAAGGATTTCGAATCCAACCTTTACCGGAAGTTTTAAACCATTTGAATAAAATATCGTATATACTCGAATACAATATATTAGAGTTTCGCAATTTATTCAAATTAGTTATAACAACCGGAATCCCCGCCTCTTTAAGAGTTTGGATACTCTGAGATTCATAAACACCGTAAAATGTATTGATTTCGTCAACAATCACATAAATCGGCATGTCCGGATTATTGTTTTTCTTCTCCACCAATTTTTCAGAAAATTCCTTGGACAGACTTGGAAAGCTGAAAGTTCGATTGTAATCATCATTAAACAAAAACATATCTATAATTAAAAATTCTTCTGCTTCATCGATAATTTGCCAACTTTTATCAAATATCGTTTGCTCCATTACTTGTCTATTATTTTTCCTGTAAGTCAGATCATATACAAACTGCACTTCATCTGCATCGATCCAAGGACTTTCAAACGATATGCCTGTAGGCAATGCCTTATATCGACCATACAAAGCGCTCAATAAAATAATAAGGATAATCAGTCCAGCCAAGCACAATCCCTTCTTTCTTCTGAAAATATTATAATGCGTCTCATCAAATTCTGATAACACAGATAAAATCACACCACTTTTATCATTATATCAAAGCATTTGTTTTAATCTATATTTTGTTCAAAAACAATTCATATCTTTCCAGATTTGTTTTGTCATGACTGTTTTTCGGTAATAATAATAATAATAAAAAAAAAAAACGATTAAACCTTATAGTCTAATCGCCTTCTTCATTTAAGCTTCAAACGCTTCTTTTCTTAATATTTCCGCCTTGTCGGTTCTTTCCCATGTCAGATCAAGATCAGTTCTACCAAAATGGCCATAAGCAGCCAATTTAGCGTATATCGGTCTTCTTAAATCCAAATAATCGATGATAGCTCCCGGTCTTAAATCAAAATGTTTATCTACTAATTTTTCAATAATCTCTTCACTCACTACATTGGTTCCAAATGTATCCACCAAAACAGATACTGGTTTCGCTACGCCGATGGCATATGCAATTTCAATCTCGCATTTATCAGCAAGACCTGCAGCAACAATGTTTTTAGCTACATATCTAGCTGCATACGCTGCGGATCTATCAACTTTTGTAGGATCTTTCCCTGAAAAAGCACCACCGCCGTGACGTGAATAACCCCCATAAGTATCGACAATGATTTTTCTTCCAGTCAAACCAGCATCGCCTTTAGGTCCACCGATTACAAAACGTCCTGTTGGATTGATCAAATATCGCGTTTCATCATCCAATAATTCAGCTGGAACAATAGTTTTTATAACATACTCTATTAAATCTTCTCGTATTTGCTTAAGTTCCACCTTAGGATTATGCTGAGTAGAAATAACAATTGTATCCACTCTAACTGGCTTATCGTCATGATATTCCACGGTAACTTGAGTTTTCCCATCAGGTCTCAAGTATTTCAATGTGCCGTCTTTTCTTACATCAGCTAGTTTTTTTGCAAGTCTATGCGCTAAAGATATAGGTAAAGGCATAAGCTCTGGTGTTTCATTACACGCATAACCAAACATCAAACCTTGATCACCTGCACCTAAAGCTTCCACTCCGTTGTCTTTTTCACCTTGTTTGTGTTCTAAAGATTCATCAACACCCAAAGCAATATCTGATGACTGTTCATCTATAGATACCAGCACACCTACATTGTCTCCGTCAAAACCGTATTTTGCACGAGTATAACCAATATCGTTGATTGTCTTTCTTACAACCTTTTGAATATCGATATAACACTTAGTTGTAATCTCCCCTGCAACTAGTACAAGACCTGTCGTTACAGAAGTTTCACATGCCACTCTTGCATTTGGGTCTTTTTCAAAAATTGCATCCAATACTGAATCAGAAATTTGATCACAGATTTTATCTGGATGGCCTTCAGTAACTGATTCTGAAGTAAATAATCTTTTTTTCATTTTTCTACCTCCTAAGTCCATTAATTTAAAACAACAAAAAAAGAGCACTAGGCTCCCGATTTTTCATCTTAACCTCATTTTTCAGAACCATACTCGGTTCCGTAGGAATTAGCACCGCTTCAATCGGTTGCCGGACGTCACAGGGCCTATTCCCTCAGTCGCTCTAAATAAGGATTATGCAATTGCTTGTTAACTATATCATAAGAAATTTGATTATGCAACAAAAAAATTTATCATGAATGGTATAGTTGCAATCGACATCAACGTGCTTAAAAATACTATTTTACTTGCCAATTTATAGTTGTTTCCATAGCGACTTGCAATAACCGCAGTGTTGACTGCAGCCGGCATTCCCATCAGTAAAACTGATACGCCCAACATTTCGCCAGAAATAAAATTTCGTAAAACTAAGTAATACAATACTGGGAATCCAATTAATCTTATAAAACTTATCAAGTATAAATCAATGCTTCCTATCAACTCTTTTAAACGAACATCCGTTAAAATAAACCCGATAAACATCATAGATAAAGGACTGGTTGTGTTTCCGACCATTACCAAAGTACTTTTTATCAAACTAGGAATTTGTAAATTCATTAGAGACAATCCAAACCCTATGATCAATGCATATAGAGCCGGATTCATTATAAACATTATTTTTTTCCAAAGAGTTGTTCCTGCATTTTCTTCTTTGTCTTTAGAATTTCTCTTCATGAAATAAATACCTAAACTCCAAAGTAAAATATTGAAATTCAGATTGAAAATCGCAGCGTAAAATACACCGATATCACCATAAACAGCTTTTACAATGGGGAATCCCATATATCCTACATTCGGGAAAGTCATAATAAATTGATAGATATCTTTATTCATT
>DAOURC010000146.1 GCA_030625285.1 Eubacteriales bacterium | reverse complement strand
AACAGAAAAGTTGCAGAATTTGCGGATGTTATTATTCTTGCGGTTAAACCGAAACACATAACCGGTATTATTGAAGAAATCAGAGATATCATCGAAGAAAAAAATACACTTGTTATTTCAATCGCAGCCGGTATATCGATTTCATATTTATGTAATCATTTTGATTCTCCAGTAAAAATCATCAGAACCATGCCGAATACACCTGCAATTGTTCAAGAAGCAATGACAGCAATCAGCTATAATCATAATGTCAATGAAGATGATTTAAACATTGTACAAGAAATTTTTCATTCATTCGGAAGAACGGAAATAATCCCAGAAGAATTAATGGATGTAGTGACTGCTGTATCCGGTTCTTCACCAGCTATTGTCTATATGTTTATAGAAGCTTTAGCTGATGGCGCTGTCCTAAAAGGCCTCCCTAGAGACGTAGCTTATAGAATGGTCTCTCAAGCAATTTTAGGTGCTGCAAAACTGGTAAGAGATTCGGAAATACATCCAGGAAAATTAAAAGACAATGTCACTTCTTCAGGTGGAACTACCATTGAAGCACTATACACTTTAGAGAAAAAAGGCTTTAGGGGTATAGTTATGGAATCCATTGAAAAATGCACTGAGAAATCTGACATCATTTCAAAACGATACGACAAATAGTTGCCGTCAAATATTTTTAATATGAACATGAAAAAGGCCGAGAATTTTCTCGACCTTTTCTATTTATACTAATATGGCAAATACAGTATAAATCAGTTACTACACACCTATATTATATAGTCGCTAATCGATATCCAGTAGTCTTTACTCACATTTGTCATAATATGCTAATTGACATTTTATTGACAACATGAGAAGATATCAATAGATTCCATTATTTTCTAAGGAAGTGTTCTCATGTCTTATAGATATAAAAGCAATTTAGCTTATTTAATGAGTATTTTAAATATCAGCGGAAAAGAATTATCAGAATCAATTCATGTAGATGTCTCTTTGATCAGTAAATGGAAAAATCAAAAGAGAAGAATCAATAAAAAAGCACCTCATTTTGAAAACATGATCGAGTATATTATAAAAATTGATGAAATAAATCAGTATAAAACATTGAAGAAAATATTTTTGGAAAAAGATATCGAAATCAACAATATGAACGGTCTCAAAAAAAATCTGGAATTTTTCATACTCGATGATATTCAAAACAATCTCCTATCTCCATTCGATGTTCCTTTATCACACGATACAAGTAATGATGTTTATGATTATAATGTTAGAGTTTTCAAAGATAATTCAGGCAGAAGAGAAGCGGTTCTTGAATTTCTTGATATTGTTTTAAATATGAATGAACCTCAAGAATTACTTTTAATCAGCCAAGAAGATATGACCTGGATGCTTGAAGATAAATCTTTTCTAATTGAATGGAATCAAAAATTTAATGAAATACTTAAAAACAATCATAAAATCAAGATGATCCATTTTGTCGATAGAGAAATTGAAGACATTTCAAATGTTATTGAATATTGGATTCAGTTATATTCAAATGTCAATATTGAATCTTATTACTATACAAAATTTATCGATACTCCTATAAAGCAAACTTTATTTATTGTTAAAAACCATTTTGCTATATATGGTGTCAATTATAATAATCAAACGTCGAAAAGATACACATCTATGTATTGTGATGATTTTAGCGTAGCTATGTATGAAAATATGTTTGATCATTATTTGAAGGATTCAAATCCACTTGTACTAAAATTCGACTCGAAAAAAATTCCTGATTTTATTAAGCAAATACAATATTACAAACATAATCAAACTAAATCCTATTTTTATGCATATGAACCATCATTCATTCATTTTGAATCAGCTCTTTTAAATAATATTCTTATTAGAAATAATGTCAGCAAAGAAAAAATCAATGAAATAATTTATTTTCATGAAATATTTAGTAATATAAACCACAAAACTACTAGTGTTGTTTACAACTTTAGTCTTTTTAACGATTTAATTGCAGCAGATAATATTAAATTTGATCAATTGTCATTTTTAGCAGAAAAAGATATATTCATAAATCATAACGATGTCTTGAAATTGCTCGAATCACTAATCAAGTATCTTGAAGACAATACCGAATCAAATATTGTTGTTATTGATTCCAAAGAGCTTTTACAGATGATACCGATGAATTTTATCATCTCCGCCAATAATTTTGTCACGACTAACAATCTCTATAACAATGCTGAGCTTTCATTTACAAACGAACTTACTACTATAAGCTCTTTCGAATATTTCTTTAATAATATATTCTCGTCCATACCTCGGGTAAGTAGAGATAAATCAAGAACTATACAACTTCTTAACAATATTATGAACAATATTATCGACAATCAAAATCAGCAAATATAAAGTAAACCCCGAAAAATTATCTTCTTCGGGGTTTGTTTCTTAATCTCCTGCTATAATCACATTTTTAAATAGAACAGCTTTTGGACCATAGTAATTATTCATATGAATTTTTTCTTTACTAAGTTTTAATTCATTGATTACATCCTTGATGTTCCCCGTAAGCAACCCTCCTGTAACAGCAACAGCGTCCTCACCGTCAAAATAAGTAGCTAATCTAATTTCTCCACCGAATTCTCCGGTGATGAAATCTATCTGAAAATCAGAAAATGCTTTAAGTTCAAGATGTGGATTCTCTTTCCAACTGTCCATAGTGCTTTTGCCGCCTTCAAACACTATATTTCTTATATTTCCCGTTGCTTCTTTTTCTAGATAATATGCATATTTAACCGGCATATGATAGCCTTTCAATATACTGTCTTCAATTATTTTAACCGGTTCTAAAATAAATCCATCTTCATCAAAACTGGTATTTTTACTCGAATTTTCTATAATCGGCTCAAGCACTAATTGAATCGGATCTGCAGTATTATCATCACTTGTCAACTTTTGATTTTCATGCCAATCGGATATTTTCTCATATATCAGCTGCCCCGAAGATTTAGTGACAAAATACGACATAAATCTTGGCACTGCACTACCCGTTAAAATAACCGGAATATCAGATAAAGATATGAGTTGCTTCGCTTTAGCTCTCGCCTTAGCCTCAGTTAACATTCTAGATACAACATCTTCTATATATCGAGGATTGTATGATGAGAAATCAAGTACTTCAAAGAGTTCGACTTCTTCAAATCCAGGTTCGTTCCAATCGACGATTAATTCTATCTGACCTGTATAAGTCGTTTCCGATACATCGACTCCATATGAATTGATTATCCGTTTTTCATTTTTATCAAGAAATAATTCTGCCGAATTTATACCGCCATTTACTTCAATATCACTTTTATACATAGCTTCAATAAACGACGATTGCCATAAAGATAATTCCTTGAAAGCTAAATTACTATTATGCTGCAATTGCTTCTTTTCACTTGGTTTAGCTAATGGATACCATGGATTCTTTACATAAGATGCTGCCAAAGCTGTCTGATTTAAAGCTTCTTTTATTTCATTTTCAGACATGCTCG
>DAOURC010000097.1 GCA_030625285.1 Eubacteriales bacterium | reverse complement strand
ATGCAAAATTACAAGAAATCATGAAAAATATTCATACAAGTGCTAAAAATGCATCTGAGAAATATGGCTTAGGTTACAACTTAGTAGCTGGAGCAAACATTGCTGGTTTCTTGAAAGTTGCTGAAGCAATGCACCAACAAGGTAATTACTAAGAAAAAACATTAAAGGATGGCATTTGCCATCCTTTTTTTATTTGACTTTTCGTATAAAATAATAAGCTGAAATGAAAGCTATGACAGCTATGTAAAACATCGTACCAAAACCTAAAATATCTATTATAAAGCCCATGACCAGCGGGCCTGTTATAGCGGCTAAACTTGATGCAAAGTAATATAGACCTGTATATGTTCCAACCTTTTCTTCCGGTGCTTGATCTATTATAAGCGGATATGAATTTATATTGATCAACGCCCAGCCTATACCTCCCAATGCAAAGAAAATCATCATAAAGTGATTATAATTCAATCCTAGAAATATAAAATCTGTTCGTATGAAAGCTAGTATTAAGAAACTTGATATTAGACCGATAATTCCATATTCGATAGTTTTTTTCTTTCCGTATCTTGTTCCGATAAATCCACTTGGTATTGCAAAAATTAGAAAGAAGAGTGCAAAGAATAATATTGTAAATGAACCTTGTTTTACTGGTGCGTTTAGATATATGACAGTGTAGTTGCTGAAAGTTGCCAAAACTCCTTGATAACCAAAAAACCAAGCAAAAATTGCGGTTAATATATAAAATGTATTTAAATTTTTAGAGTTTTTGATTTCTTTTAATGAATTTCTAATATTTATTTTTTCTTCTTTTGCTTGAGTGCCGACACTAGGTTCTTTTATGAAAATGAATAATAGAATCAACGATAGTATAATCAGAACACTTGAAATACTAAACGGTAAACTGCGACTTTTATCAAAAAGAATTGCTCCAATACTAAAAACCAGTACAGAGGCGAGGCCTCCCATGAAATTAATTATTCCATTAGCTTTTGATCGCTGTTTTGGCGGCGTGATATCAGGCATGAGTGCTATTGTCGGAGCCCGATAGATAGACATGGTAAGGTTAAATAAAAATAGTACAATAATTAGATATAAAAGAGAATTGAAATTTGGTAATAATGTAAAAAATATTGCGGATAAAGGGATACCTATCATTAAGTATGGCATTCTTCTACCAAAACGTGTATTTGTTCTATCGCTTAAAGCTGCAAAATATGGAATTAATGATATTGCGAGAATATTGTCAAAAGTCATAATTGCATTGATTTGAAATTGTGAATCTATGTATGTTCTTAAGAACAGAGGAACATAAAAATCGTATAATTGCCACAAAAGACTAATTGAAAAAAAACCGAGTCCTAGTAAAAATATTTTTCTGTAATTAAATGGTTTCATTATTTTTCTCCTTTATTTTTTTTTTTTTATAGTTTCTCTTAGCCCTGTCTCCTTTCCGTTTTTCAGACTTTGAATATTTGAGATATGTTTAATCAAGCCAATTATTGCTATGACCAGACTTAATAATACAGTTAAACCAGGAGCTTTAAAATATATAAGAATTAGAGGTAGTGTAAAAAACATACAAAGCGTACCTATGAAGATATAATCAGTAACGATGGTTAAGAAAATGATTAAAAAGTTCATGAATAAACCAAGTCTGAAATCCAGTGCATATGAAAAACCAATAAAAGAAGCTGCTCCTTTTCCACCTTTGAACTTAAATGGCAGTGGATAAATGTGTCCGATGATAACTGCGAAACCTAAAACGAAAATTTGTGTAAATGAAGCGTTAAATATCTCTTTTAGTACTATCACTGGAATAAATGCTTTAAAAATATCAATAAGAGCTACTAAGAAGCCGTATTTCCATCCCATGACAACTGTTATATTCGATGCGCCTGCATTGCCGCTTCCTTTGTTTCTTATATCGAATTTACCAAAAATATAACTTACTATCAATGCTCCTTCGGTCCAACCAACTATATACCCGATAATTAAATATATGATGATCATTATTATCACCTCTACAAATATTTTAACATAAAATTAGCGATGTATTATGGAATATTTACAAAGAATGATATTATGTATATAATTATAATAATTAAAAAGAATGGAGATTATCAATGGAGGAAACTATTAAATTATCAATTGAAGATATATTAAGTTTAAAAGAGTTGGAAAAATCAGAGATTCTTTCTGGCGAAGATTATCTTAATAGAAAAGTAAACAAGGTAAATCTTATGGTTGATCCAGATATAAAATTATGGGTTAATCCAGAAGACTTTTTGCTTAGTACATCATTCTTTTATAAATCAATGAATGTTGAAGAGCAAATTGAATTTATTAAAATGTTGATAAAGAGCAATATATCTTGTTTGGGAATAAAATTTTCACCGCATTATGAACAGTTGCCTGAAAAGGTGATTGAATTTGCCAGATATAGTAAATTCGTTATTATTTCAATTGATTATAATCAATCGTTTACAAATATTATTTCTTCTGTATATGAAAATCTATTTGAAAAACAGATGGAGCTACTAAACAAGATTTCTAAAGTTCACGATAATGCAATGGACCTATTATTGGAAGGCGGAAATATCTTTGATATTATCAACACCTTGGAAGACGAGATGAAAAGCCGTATATTTGTTATAGATAATTACTATGATAAATATTATTTTAACGAGAATGATGAGAATGAAAGATTTTTAGAAAGCATCGATGTATTTAAGCGTAATAATCTAACCAACGATATTACTAAAGGAATTTTAAAAGAGGTTTCAGTTGGTGATAAAATATTTACCAGATATGTATTTCCTTTAAGTGTGAAAAATGAAGTTTATGGTTATGTGATATCCTTTGTTGAAAGTAAACAATACAACAATATGAATGCACAGTTAATTGAATCTGTATCTACTGTTATATCATTATATTTTTATAATCAATTATCTCATGAAGAAGTTGAAATCAACTACCATAGTGAATTCCTGGAAAAAATATTTTCAGAGGATAAAAATGAAGTTGAGAAAGCTATGGATCGTTCGATTTTCTTTAATATGATAAAAGAAGGAACATATCAAGTTGTTCAATTTATTATTGAGGATGATTCGAATGAAAATCAGCAAATATTTAAACATCTTCATAAGATAAAATCCTATTTAAATAACTTTGAACAACCTAATGTTTTAGCGGTTGTAAACAATCGTATAAATCTTTTATATAAATATGACAAAAAATTATATGACAAGATGGTATTGTATTTTTCTAATAAAACATATTTTGGGCAATCCTATCGTATTGTTTTTGGAAGAAAAGTGAATCATCTGTCAAAGGCCAATAGAAGTTACGGCGATTGTAAAAAGATTTCCGATAATTTCGGGCTTTTATTCAATCAAAATATCATCGATTATGAGAATTTAGGGGTTTATAGACTGTTGATAGATGAACACTTAAGCGAAGAAATTAATGATTTTTATAAAATCAATTTAAAGAAATTAGTTGATTACGATGAAAAAAGAGGTACTGATTTAGTGGGAACTCTAGAAGCGTACTTCGATTGCAACGGGAATTTAAGAAAAATGTCTGAATCGTTGTATACTCATTATAATACGATACTTTACCGCATGGAGAGAATTGAAACGATAACTGAAAAGAAAATGGATAATGAAAACGATCGTTATAATCTTCAAACATCATTAAAAATTTATAAATTATTAGCAAAACAAAAAATGGATTAAAATCGTTTTTTGTTTTTTTTTTTATAATTAAATAATAATTATTTTTTGTTTTTTTATAATTAATTAACAATATATAATAAATTATGGTAAAATATCACTATGAATTAGTATTCATAATACATAAAGAGGAGGATATTTATGAGTAATGATCAAAGTTTTATAGCTAAGTATTTTGAATTTGATAAGCATGGCACAAACTTATCAACGGAAATTGATGCTGGAGTTACAACATTTATGACAATGGCGTATATTCTTATTGTCAATCCAATTATTCTTTCACAAGCAGGCATGGATTTCCAAGCTGTGTTTACAGCGACTGCGTTGTCATCTTTACTTGCAACTTTAGTAATGGGATTATATGCTAAATTGCCATTTGCACTAGCGCCTGGAATGGGATTGAATGCATTCTTTGCATTTACTGTAGTTCTTGGTATGGGTAAGTCTTGGGAATTTGCTTTAACAGCTGTTTTCTTAGAAGGTATTATTTTTATTTTGTTAACTTTATTCAATATTAGAGAAGCGATAATCGACAGTATTCCTACAAGTGTTAAAAGAGCGATTTCAGTTGGTATAGGTTTATTCATAGCTTTTATTGGATTATCAAACGCTGGGGTTGTCATACAGGG
>DAOURC010000058.1 GCA_030625285.1 Eubacteriales bacterium | reverse complement strand
AATCAATGCATTATTGATTCACTTAGTAAATGGAGTTATAGGTTACTTTGTTCTAATACATTATAATGGCGCGTATAATTTTTCACTTCATATTTTAGTTTCTGGTGTCATTATCCTACCAGGAATATTGGATTATGATACATCTATGATAAACATTCTCACATTCATGGCGATATTTCTCAATACTTCGGCATTTGTTCTCGACTATTTTGAATTTGCCAGCCTTTTATCTTTAATGTTCATAGCATTTATAAGTTTTTCCTTCGCAAATGTACTACACAGAAATTATAGAAATGAAAATACGATTAGAAAAAAAGCCGATCAGTTTGAAACTTTATATGAAATCAGTAAAATCATCGACTCTTTTCCGGAAAATCAAAAAATTTACGATGCGGTAACTGAAATTGTTGGAATGCATTTCCAGGTTTCGAATTGTATAATTTTTGAATACAACGATAAAAATGAATTACTAGAGATGAAATCGCAATATAATGTAGATGATTTGATTGTCCTGGATAAGTTTAAAGCTGGTGAAGGAGTTTCAGGAAAAGCTTTTGCAACAAGAAAAAATATTGTCTGCTCTGATTTAAGTAAAAATGATACGGTCAGAGAATATATTCTTTCAGATAAAAAATTTGAAGCGATTGCGGCTGTTCCAGTGATTATTAATGAAGAAGCGATTGGCGTGCTGGTATTAATAAACAACGAACCATATGATCTTGACAATGATGTTGTTAATTTCTTGAATATTGTATCTGCAAGACTTTCAAAGGTTATTGAAAACAATAAGCTGTATTATCAAATCGAGTGGTTGTCGAAGACGGATACCATGACAGGACTTTATTCTCATGATTTGTTCTATGACATTATAAGCAAGGAAAGTTCTAGAGCTACAAGGCATAATAAAAAAATGGAAATCATTATAATTGATATAGATAAATTTAAAGCTGTCAATGACGATTATGGGCATGTTGTAGGAGATAAAGTTATAAAAATGATTTCTGAAGTAATCAAGAATTCCATTAGAGAAGAAGATTTTGCCAGCAGATACGGCGGTGAGGAATTTGCCATCTTGGCAACTGATTCAGAATGCATGTCGGGCGTTAATATCGCCAAGAGAATACTTGATAAGCTAGAAGAATATAATAGATCGAATAAGTTTGATTTAAAGGGTAGAGATATAACTGTAAGTATTGGAATAGCTGTATTTCCTGATGAAAATGTTGATGCCAAACAAATTATAGATATTGCGGATAGAAAAATGTATGAAGTTAAATCGTTAGGTGGAAACAATTATAAAAAATAAAATTAAATTGGAATAATAAAAAGTTAGAAATTCGAGGAGATGTTTCTAACTTTTTTTCTTTTTGCGTCGCATCGATTGTATGATTCCTGAGAAGAAGTTCATTCTCGGCACTTTTTTCATATAGTCTAAATAATCATTACCAAACTTTTTAATGAGCAGCTGATCCTCTTGTCTTGAAATTTGGTAAACACATATCATACCTGTTATACCAATTACTATTGTCAAATAGTGTTGGCTCCAAAAAATAATCGCCAGATACATGAATGACCATCCAAGATAGAGTGGATGTCGAACGATGGAGTAAATTCCCGTATCGACAAGGACTGTGGTCTTGGTCCAATCATTTTTCTTTATCACCATGCCTTTGCTGCGGAAAACAAACATAGGTAAAAAAAGCAAGGCAATACCGATCATCCAAATTATCCATCCAGCAAACCATATTCCTCTGATATAAACAGGATTATCAAGAAACCAAGGCAATAGATAAGCGGTGATCAACAAAGCGCCTGCGAGATAATACATGAAGCCATTTTTCATTTCTTTTTCGTTTTTATTGAAGTTCACGGATTTCAACTCCTAGTTATTGCATGTATCAGTATGTTATTACCCGATAAACAAGCAAAAAAATCAAGATAAATCAGTGCTAGTTAGAAACTTTCATTATGAAAATTCAGTAATAGATTAATCAAGTATTTAGATCTTAACTTTTTATCTATGATTTTTTAAAATCTTCGTTGTAACAATTTTATTTAAATTAACAGTCTGGTTGTTATTTAAAATAATTTGTGTTATAATTCGAGTAACGGTTATTGTTTAGATAACATACAAATTGTTACTTAAAGCTATTTGTGTTACGGAGGTGGCTAGATGGTATTTCCTGAAGTAATTAAAGAATATCTAGAGTATAACTTTGGCGGGAATGTTAAAATACAATTTTGGAATGTTCAGAAGTTGTTGCCAATATATTTAAGTGTGAGCTACCGATACTTTGAAATAGAATACTTAGGAGAAAAATTTCTGATTATGGATTTCTCAAAACAACCTAATAAAGGAATCGGTGAGCTCAAAAAACATATAGAACAAGTAAGGAAACATACAAACTACAACAAACATATAGTTGTAGTATTTAGTGATGCGACAAATTATCTTAGAAACAAGTTGATAGAGGAGAAGATATCATTTATTGTTCCAGGAAAACAATTGTACATTCCATTTCTTGGAGTGATTTTTTCGGAACATCGAATTTCTAAGTATTCAATTGATATGAAGTATGATACTTCTGAAATTAAGCGAATGACACCGTCAGCGCAGTCGGTGCTGCTGGAATTGTTGATATCCAATGATTTTGCAGCTACACAAGATGAAATAGCTAAAAGACTTGGACTGACGAAAATGTCTGTTTCAAGGGCATTTAAGGAATTAAAGAAACTAGAGATATTTAGTGGGTTTCAAAATGAGAATAAAACTATGTTGAAATTCAGTGATACGAAGGAAAAAATTTGGGATAAGGTAAAAAAACACTTTTCTGATCCGAAACAGAAAGTGATATATATTAAGTGCAATTCCATGAAAA
The DNA here is from genome assembly GCA_030625285.1 of Eubacteriales bacterium. Taxonomy (GTDB): domain Bacteria; phylum Bacillota; class Clostridia; order Peptostreptococcales; family Acidaminobacteraceae; genus DAOURC01. The sequence continues at coordinate 2,679 of DAOURC010000058.1, read as the reverse complement.
ATAATCTTAAGAAAAAACTGATACAATCAGGTGAGAGTGCTTTGTCTGAGTATACTATGTTAGCAGCACCCAAATATGAAACTTATTGCATTACAAAAAAAGAGTGGGATTTAATAAAGGAGAAGCCTGAAATTATCCCGAGTAAGGATAATGGTATTTGCATATTAGAGATTTGGAAGCACGAAATACCAACTCAATTTGGTTGCGTCCATCCACTTGGGCTAGCTATTTCATTGGCATCAGAAGTTGACGAACGAATTCAAGGAGAGCTAGAAGATTTATTGGGAAGCTATGATTGGGAGGATGTATCGAAATGATAAGAGGACTTGCTATATTCAGAGAGCATTTCAGTGAATGTAAAGATAGTTATGTATTGATTGGAGGAAGTGCTTGCTCTGTATTGATGGAAGATGCCGGGTTACAAAAGATTTGGACATCGTTCTTTGCATAGAAGCATTAAGCAAAGAATTCGTAGAACACTTTTGGGATTTTGTTAAAAACGGTCACTATAAGACCATAAAAAAATCGACAGGCGATAAGTGCTTTTATAGATTTACTGATCCAGATAATAAAGAGTATCCAGTTATGTTAGAGATTCTATCAAGAAAACCAAGCATCCTAACAGAACGTGAACCAGGATCAATAATACCAATGATTCTTGAAGAAGAAATTGTTAGCTTATCGGCTATTTTGTTGAATGAGGAATATTATCAATTTATAATGAATTTGAGATTTGAAATTGATGGTTTGATTGTGGCTGATGAGAGATGCCTCATACCCTTAAAAGCAAGAGCGTGGCTTGATCTTAAACAGAGGAAACAAGATGGGGAGGCTGTAAGAAGTAGGGATATAAAGAAACACAAGAATGATATCTACCGTATGACGCAGTTGCTCACAAACATTTCAATTGAAAATGTACCAAAGCTCATAAGTGATGATATTCAATTGTTTGTAGAGAACATTGAGGATAAAGATATTCTTCTAAAGCAATTAAGAATTGAAAATTTGACAATAGCTATAATATCAAAGAGACTTGTTCAAGTATACTGCTCTAATTCAGAGTAAATAGGCAAAAGTGTTACATCGGTAGTGAGTACTGATATCTGAAGATTTGAACAAAAAATCTTAATTGCATGAGTATTATCGTATATCGCAACACTGATAAATGTGGATTTAATAGCTTTAAGAGTGTATTTAAAAATGATTTAAAAGTTGGATTAAGAGCAATTAGACATGGATTTATGAATCAAGAATTATAGAAAAACAGCATATCATAATGATGAACATGGCCTTGTCAAGTAGACGGTGAATTTAAATAAACAACTTAAAGGAATGTTTTATAATCAATAAGTATAATGGGAAAATTCTCGGTATACTTTTTTTATGGATATATTTAAATTGATTTCCCCTGCAGTCAGATGCAGTTATTGTGGAAAAGGGACTTATGATGATAGTTGTTTGTGTGAAAGCTGTCAGGAGGATTTAGAAAAATTAAAAAGAATTGCTTTGATAGAGGGTACAATTGTAAGAGGACATATTCTCTATGAATATAATGGGATCGTCAAAGATCTGATAATCAAATATAAATACAATCAGCATAGGTATTTAGGAAAATATTTTGCTATGCTTATGTATGATTTCATCAAGGATATTCCAGTAGATTTTGATGTGATCATACCAGTTCCCAGTCACTGGAAAAGAAAATTTGAAAGGGGATTCAACCAAACTGAAATCATTGCCAAAGAACTTAGTAATCTAACGGGGATTACTTATAATAATAAAATATTGAAAAGAACGGATAATTCAAAGGCTTTAAAAAATTTAAATAGAGAAGAAAGAGAAAAAGAGTTGGAAAATTCATTTATGGCTATTTGTAAAAAACCATATAAAACAGCGCTATTGATCGATGATATTTACACTACAGGAACGACTATAAATCATTGCGGTATTGCATTATATGAAATCGGTTTTGATCAAATCGTTTTTTTATCGATTTCAGGAAATTATTAAAATTAACTTGTTTAATTAAATATTATAAGGGGTAAATACATTATAACTAAATAAGATGAACTTTCATCTAGAGGAGCTGATTCTATGAAAATTATTATAAGCGGAAGAAACATGAAAGTGACAGAAAGTTTAAAAAATCAAGTTGAACTTAAGCTCGATAAATTCGGAAAATTTTTTAGTTCAGAAGTTGAAGCTCATGTAACAATGTCGCACCAAAAGGCTAATCAGACATTGGAAATTACGATACCACTTAAAAATAGTGCAATCTTCAGAGTGGAGGAATCTAGTGAAGATATGTACAAGTCATTAGATTTAGCTGTTGATAAGCTAAGCAGGCAAATCAATAAGCATAAAACCAATATCCGTAAACGTTACAAAGGGCATGATTCAATTAAATTTGATATGATTCCTGGAAATGAAGCTAAAAACAATGTTGATAAGAAAATTGTTAAAATCAAATCATTTATTATGAAACCGATGGACCCTGAGGAAGCGGTACTTCAAATGGAATTAGTAGGACATGCTTTCTACGTTTTCTTAAATGGGGAGACAAATGACATCAATGTAGTATATGTAAGAAATGATGGAGATTATGGTCTAATTGAACCTGAATAAAAGCCCTGATTACAGGGTTTTTTTTATTGTAATCATTTGATATATTTTACGTTT
>DAOURC010000142.1 GCA_030625285.1 Eubacteriales bacterium | reverse complement strand
CGATCCCCTTGACGACCTCGCTTGTAACATCGACAATGCTTTGATTATGTTTCATAATGTCCAAATCATAGTCGGGAACAATTTCAAATATATCCAAAACTTGATCAAGCATTTCTCTATGTTGACCAGTTACTAAAATCTTAGAATCAAAATATTCTGAATTCTCAATAAATTTTTTTACAAGTGGTGCCATTTTAATAGCCTCTGGTCTGGTTCCGAAAACTGAAATGATTTTAATTTTATTCATCTTCCGATCTCCTTGCTGTAATAACAATTGGTATATATATGAGAAATCCAACGATTCCCACGACAATGACTGTATTGAGCACAAGATCATTGACTAAAAGAACCACACCTATTCCCAATAAAATCGAAATGAGGTATAGCATAAGAACAGCCATTTTCTGATTCAATCCAAGAGATAATAATCTATGATGCAAATGGCCTTTGTCAGCTTCCATCAACGGTTTTTTATTGACAATTCTTCTCATTATTGCAAAAGTTGTATCGAATATAGGAAGTCCCAAGGCTAGCAGCGGAATAAATATCGCTATCACAGTCGCGCTTTTAGCAACTCCCTCAATAGAAATTGCAGCCAATGCAAATCCTAAAAACAAGGCTCCTGTATCCCCCATGAATATTTTAGCCGGATTGAAATTATAAGGTAAAAACCCCAAATTCGCACCGATGATGATCAAACTTAAAAGCAATGTCTCATTTCTACCAAAGGTAAAAGATACATACGCTAGTGTAATTGCAGCTATGGTACTGATTCCAACTGCCAATCCATCTAATCCATCTATGAGATTAATGGTATTTGTAATTCCTACTATCCAAAATATCGTCATGGGATAACTAAGTAATCCTAAGTTTACAATCGTGTCGAGATCAGATACATTAGTAAAAAATTCTATTCTAAAGCCATAATGAAAAAGAATTGAAGCTGCTATGATTTGAAAAAACAGCTTTACCTTGGCATTCACGCCTTTTACATCATCTACCAATCCAAGTGCGATCATAATAAAAGATCCAAAAATCAACCCAAACATTTTTTGACTGCTTAAATCTGAAAATATTGCTATGGATATTAAAAACGCGAAGAAAATAGCTAATCCACCAATTCTAGGAATCGGCTCAGTATGTACTCTTCTATCATCATTAGGCACATCTACCGCACCTATTTTGTTTGCCAAAGCAATAACGAGTGGTGTTAAAACAGCACTTGAAATCCCGGCAACAATAAAAGCAAAGATATATTTAAACAAATTTGCACCTCTTTAATATCCGATTTGACTATCCAACGAATCATCATGTTCAATCCATTCTAAAACATCTATAGTTCGATAGTTTTCTAAATTATCTCTAATGATAATTCTATTGATGCCAGCATTGATAATCATTCTTTTACACATAGAGCAGCTATTCGCATTCTCTACATAATTTAAAGAATCTTTTTCAATTCCTACTAGAAATAAATCTGCACCAATCATATCTTTTCTCGAAGCTGAAATAATTGCATTTGCTTCAGCGTGAACACTTCGACAAAGTTCATATTTAGTCCCTCTTGGAACTTCTAATTTTTGCCTGATACAATACCCTAAATCAATACAGTTTTTTCTACCTCTAGGCGCTCCAGTATAGCCAGTTGCAATAATTTCATCGTTATTTACAATAATCGCTCCATAATTTCTTCTAAGACACGTTCCTCTCTTTAAAACTATCTCGGCAATATCCAAATAATAATTAATTTTATCTTTTCTCTTTTGTGTCATAAAGCACCTCTAGACAATTATAATACAAATATTCAAATAATCAAATATATATGTCTATTAAAAAATATACATATTTACAATTTACAACATTGTTATAAATATGTCAATCTTGTAACAATTTTTATATATATAAATAAAAAAAGGTCTAATTGCTTAGACCTGTTTTCACCATTATTTAGTGCCAAACAATCTATCACCAGCGTCACCTAGTCCTGGAACTATATATGCATGGTCATTCAATTTTTCATCGATAGAAGCAACATAAATATCAACATCAGGATGTGCCTTTTGCACTGCTGCAATACCTTCTGGGCAAGCAATCAAACAAACAAATTTTATCATCTCCGCTCCTCTGTCTTTTAAGAAACCTATAGCTGCATTCGCACTTCCGCCAGTAGCCAGCATCGGATCGATAATAATCAATTCTCTTTCATTGACATCACTTGGTAATTTCACATAATATTCAACTGGTTCCAAAGTCTCTGGATCTCTGTAAAGACCGACATGTCCAACTTTTGCCGCAGGTAATAAATTCAAAAATCCATCAACCATTCCAAGACCCGCTCTTAAAATTGGAACTATTCCCAATTTCCTTCCAGCTAAAACTTTTGATTTCGTTACTTGAATCGGTGTTTCAACTTCTGTATCTTCTAAAGGCAAATCTCTAGTTACTTCATATGCCAACAACATAGAAACCTCTTTGACAAGTTCTCTAAATTCCTTAGACCCAGTATTCTTATCTCTAATCAATGTCAACTTATGTTGAATCAAAGGATGATCCATTTCAAATACCTTACTCATAATATTCATCTCCCTATCTATTTTCTATATCCATTATTTTATCAATGCGTCTTTGATGTCTTCCACCTTCGAACTCGGCATTCAAGTAAGCATCGACTATACTTATCGCCAAATCCTTCCCAACTACTCTACCACCCATAGCTAGAATATTTGCATTGTTATGCACCTTTGCCATTCTCGCACTATACTCTTCACTTACTACAGCCGCTCTAATACCCTTGACCTTGCTCGCTGCCATAGAAATTCCAAGTCCAGTTCCACACATGATGATTCCAACTTCTACTTCTTCACCAACAACGGCTTTTGCCACTTTTTCGCCATAGTCTGGATAATCTACAGATTCAGTTGAATAAGTACCATAATCAACAACTTCATATCCTTTAATTTCGAGATATTCTCTAATGAATTCTTTTAAATCATAACCACCATGGTCGCTACCCATTCCTATTTTCATTTCTCATCCTCCTCTGAATTAATAATATGATAACCAGCAGCTTTTTCCAAGCGATTCATTATAGCAACTCCAAATCCTTCTTTATTAAAAGACTCCGCCAATATTATATCAACTTTCTGCTGATCTAAATCTCTCAAACATCTAAAGAGTCTATTTCCCACTTCAGATATTTTTTCCCCATCACCCAACGAGCAACAAACAATACCCTCAAAACCTTCTAAAAGTTCATCTGTAGCCATTACTCCTACTTTTATTCCTCGCTCGGCATAATCATTTATCATACTAGTCATTTTACGCCTGATATATTTACCCTCAACTATTATCACTTTAGCTTCAGGTGAATAATGCCTGTATTTCATACCCGGTGACTTTGGGGCGATATCATTATCAGTTAAATGCGAATCGTACTTAGCCCTCCCGGTAACTTTAACAATATCTTCATATGTAATATAACCAGGTCTTAATATTTGCGGTATCTCACCGCTAATATCAAGTACTGTCGATTCCAAGCCAACCGAAGTGTCACCACCTAGAAG
>DAOURC010000117.1 GCA_030625285.1 Eubacteriales bacterium | reverse complement strand
TCAAGCAATTGAACTTTTCTGATATAGATCAAGTTGCTGCTGAATCGGGTCCACTCAATTTTGTATTAGCGGATTTGGGTGTTTCATCAATGCAAATAGATAATCCGGAAAGAGGATTTTCATATAAGAAAGAAGGACCATTGGACTTGCGCTTGAATCCTAAAAAAGGCATATCAGCTGCAGAGCGGTTAAAAAAGATTTCAAAAGGCGAACTAGAGGGGTTGCTTATAGAAAATGCAGACGAACCTCATGCGGAAGCAATCGCTCGTGCTGTTATTTCTGAGATCAAAAAGGGAAAAGACATATCTACAACAACTCAGCTTCAACATATAATCAAATGTGCGTTGAAATTTATTCCAGAAGACAAAAGGGATGATGAAGTTAAAAAATCCTGTCAACGATCTTTCCAAGCGCTTAGAATTGATGTCAATGAGGAATTTGAAGTTTTATATGAATTTTTGGAAAAACTTCCTGCCACCCTTGCTGAGGGGGGGCGTGTTGCCATACTTTCTTTTCATTCAGGAGAAGACCGTCTTGTCAAAAAATCATTTAAACGTTTGTTTCGTGAAGGCATCTACCAAGAAATTGCTACAGAGATTATTCGACCATCAGCGGAAGAATGCAAGATAAATAGCCGTGCTCGTTCTACAAAAATGCGATGGGCTATAAAAGCATAAATCTAAATGAGATTGGTTTTGACATTACAAAATGAATAAGTACATTGTGAGACGGGATATTATTATATGATATCTCGTTTTGTTTTTTGAATTTGACAATGGCGAGCTAGTATTATACACTTTATGTTAGATATATATAAAACATAAAGTGTTTGGAGGAAATGATGGATAATCAGTTGGACAAAATAAAATTTAAAGTTTCATCGTTGGCTGAATACACAGGCATGTTGTATTGGTTGACGAAAAATAAAAAATGTGAAAATATCCCTGAAGAAATTGAGATTTTGCTTGAAGAGATGGATAAAAGAATTACACCGCTCATTCAATCGGATTTAGCTTATTTCAATTCGTATCTTCAGATGTATAATCTACCAAGACATTATGCAACCTACAAAAACATAGAATCGGTAGAAGAATTTCTGGACTCTATCAACGCTTTATCATCTGAAGAACTTTGGGCGTTGATATTAGATGCGATATTTTCTTTACCGAGTGATGCGAGTGACGAAGATATTGCTGAAATGATTGAAAATGATGAATTTTTAACTCTGAATAACTACAGTTACGACGGCGTCATGGAATTTAAATCTCAACTCGAATCTTTGTTGCCGAGATTGATTCTTTTTTTTCGGAAATTCTATGATTCTGTGTATGCACCGCTAGATGGATATATCATGCCATTAGCTGAAAAGCAAAGAAACTTGCTGATAAAAGAATATAACAACAATTCTACGACTTTTATAAAAAACTATATAAAAGTTAACAGCGAAATATTTATCAAAGAAGCATCTTATAAAGTAGATTTTTATGTTTGTATTTGTAATTTTGACACGGTGACATACACGATACCAAATGACCACCCGGAAGAAATGTATATAATGTTCGGTTATTTGGTGGCCGCTTACTTTAAAGAGCAAGTCAGTGAAGAAATTGTAAAAAGCATCGGTGAAACAACTAGAATGATGATTGTAAAATTGTTGTCTCAAGAAAGCATGTATGCCAGTCAAATAGCGGAGAACTTAAACTTGAATAGAGCCACCATCAGCCATCACATCGATCAATTGGTAAAAACCGGTGTTGTGAAAATAGATTATGCTAAAGGGAAAAAAGTCTACTACGGCATCGACATAAAGAATATCAGAGAAGGTTTTGATCTGTTCATAAACATGCTAGATAAGAAGGGGCTGAACCATGAGTGATAACAAAGTGACATTTAAGACCATGCTGAAAGAAAAACAGTTCAGAAAGTTTTTTATTGCAACCATTATTTCGAGATTCGGCGATTCGATAGATATGATCGCTTATGCGTTTATGGTATATCAATTAACCGGCAGTCCGGCTTTGATGGCGGTACTGTTTGCGGTCAACGGTATCCCGTCTTTTATACTCAATATGGTAACGGGCGTAGCTGTTGCCTATATGCAAAAGAAAAAAGTGGTATATGTTAGTGATGCATTAAGAGGATTGGTTGTTTTATTCACAGCCATACTCTATTTTAACGGCGGACTAGAAGTTTGGCATTTGTATGTCTTTACAATTCTTAATTCAACACTAGAAGCTTTTAGAGCACCGTCGGCTTCCGTTCTGTTTAGATTGTTGGTTAGTGATGAACACATAGAACATGCCACTTCTTTATATTCTTCTGGCCGTATGTTTGCCGAGTTGATTGGATACGCAAGCGCAGGTATTATTATAGGCATTATTGGAGTCGGTGGTGCAATCGTGATAGATGCAGTGACGTTCTTTTTAAGCGCATTTATCATCTTGCTGATTAAAATGGATAAAGAAGTGTTGAGCGAAACCAAATTGACAATCAAACAATACGTTGTAGATTTTACAGAGGGGTTTAGATATGTTGCCAAATCGCCGCTTATCAGATCGTTGGCGCTATTCATGGGCGGGATATCCTTTTTATTTGCACCATTTAACGCACTTCAAGCCGCCTATGTGTTAGAAACACTTTCGCTTGATGCGATGGGAATCAGCGTGATGAGCGTCTCGTTCATGGTTGCAATGATCATCGGCAGTTTAATGGTGCCGACGGTGACAAAGAAAATCGGTTCTAGATTTACATTCATATTGGGCGGAGTTGTAGTTGGAACCGGGTATTTTTTATTTGCATTAATTGCACCATTTAAGGGGAGATTCGTCGCATATGTACTGTTGGCTGTGATTTCGTTTGTGATGGGCTCGACAATCTCGTTTGTGAATATACCAGTACAAGTTGCATTGTTTAAAAAAGTGGACAAATCATTGCTTGCAAGAGTCATTTCTTTTATCAGCATGTTATCTTTGGCTTCGATACCGATTGGTGGTGCAATTGTCGGTGGTTTGGTTAAAATATATAAAATAGAAACACTGTTTTATGCTTTTGGCATTGGTGTCGTTGTATTGTTTTTAATGCAGCTCTTCAACAAAGCGTTTAGAGAATTGGATATAAAAGAAGAGAAAGTAGCCTAAAGATATTTGCGTAGGTTGTGACTGACGCGTATTTTGGTGCCTGTTATCAATAAGCATGAATCTGAAATCCGTGTAAAGCAAAATTCTAACTTCATCTATCGACTGGAATAGTGACAGCAACAATTCAATATGACATACATAGTATAACGAGGCATCGATAATCGATGTATTGGAGGTTATTTTGAATAAAGAGCTATTAAAAGGAACGACAGAAGTCATGATTCTTAAAATGTTTGATAAAGAACCAATGTATGGTTATGGCATGATAAAGAAGTTTGAATTAATGTCAAAGGGAACATTCAAATTTAAAGAAGGAACTTTGTATCCGTTGCTTCATTCGTTAGAAAGAAAAAAGTACATTGAATCCTTTTGGGACTCATCTGATGGGAGAAGAAGAAAGTACTATCGTATTACTGATTTAGGGTGCAAACAATTAGTTGATAAAGAAAAAGAATGGCTTGAATTCAGCAAAGCATTAAATGGGATATTGGGGTATTGACATGAAATTAGAATTATTGAAAAATGACAGAATAAGAAAATTCATTGAAAATGTTGAAAAAATGCTATATGTAGAATAACAGTCTAGCAGTATTAAGGATGAACTATTGGACCACATCGAATGTCTAGTAGATGATTACTTTGAAGCGGGATACAGTTATGATGAAGCGGTGAGCAAAAGTCTTTATTCTATGGGAGATCCTAAGGAAATAGGTTATTCATTTGCTGATTATGATTTGATGAAG
>DAOURC010000098.1 GCA_030625285.1 Eubacteriales bacterium | reverse complement strand
GTTTCTAGAATGCATACTTGTACAAGTCACAATTAAATCACCAATGCCGGAAAGACCCCTGAACGTGTCTTTGGATGCTCCTACAATTTCTCCCAGCAGTGCTATTTCATTCATGCCCCTGGTCATAAGAGCAGCCTTTGTGTTGTCCCCAAATCCAAGTCCATCGGCAATACCGGCTCCTATGGCAATAATGTTTTTTAAAGAACCGCCTAATTCAACACCGATAACATCGTGATTTGTGTAAATCCTTAAAAATTCCGTACTGAAATTATCTTGAATCAGTTCGGCAAATTCAGTATCGACTGAAGCCGCAACAAGAGTTGTCGGTAATTTTTTCGCCACTTCCTCTGCATGAGACGGACCAGATAAAACAACATATGGATTTAAAGGTAAATACTCTTCGACAATTTGTGATATTGTTTTTAAGGTGCTTATTTCAATACCCTTCGCTAGATTGACAATAATCTGCTTTTCGTCTATGAATTCTTTTGCTTGCTCTAGTACATTCCTAACTGATTGAGAAGCAACTGCGATTATAAGGATTTCTTTGCCGTAAATCGCTTTTTTATAATCGTTTGTAAGTTCGATATCGTTGTTTATTTCAACATTAGGTAAATACTTCTCGCTTATTCTTGTTTTACTCACCTTGTCGATATACCCTTTGTTTCTCCCGTAGATTGTCACTTCATGTCCTATATCATTCAATACAATCGAGATACTTGTACCCCAACTGCCAAATCCTAATATACCTATCTTCATTTGAATCACTCCATTAATTTCGTTTTTCTCTTACTGATAAAACTATTGGTGTACCTTCAAAATTGAAATTCTCTCTTAATTTATTTTCAAGATAGCGCATATATGAAAAATGTGCTAAATCATTGCTATTTACAAACACGATGAATTTTGGAGGTTTAACTCCAACCTGTGTGACATAATATATTTTAAGTCTCTTTCCTTTGTCCGAAGGAGGTTGATTCAGCATAATAGCCTCATTGATTATGTCATTCAATAGACCAGTTGAAATTCTGAATGTTTGATTTTGATGCACATAATCAATCGTTGTAATAATTTGATCAACTCTTTGACCTGTCAGCGCTGAAATAAATACTACTTGAGCATAGCTGAGAAATGATAATTCATTTCTAATCTCTTTTGTATAACTATTGAAGGTTGAATTGTCTTTTTCAATAGTATCCCATTTGTTCACTACGATGATCATACCCTTGCCCTCTTCATGGGCATAGCCTGCAATTCTTTTGTCTTGCTCTGTTATTCCTTCTTTTGCGTCGATCACCAATAGACAAATATCGCTATGTTCAATTGATGTAAAACTTCTAAGAACAGAATATTTTTCAACATTTTCTTCGATTTTTTTTCTTTTCCTGATTCCAGCAGTATCGATAAATCTATAGTGTTTTCCATCTATTTCAATTTCTGTATCGATGGATTCCCGGGTTGTTCCGGCTATAGGACTTACGATTACGCGTTCCTCTCCAAATATCTTATTCAACAAAGACGATTTTCCTACATTCGGTTTTCCGATAATCGCTACTTTTATCATTTCTTCGTCGTCTTCGGTTTCCTCTGCCGTAGGAAATAATTTTAAAACTTCATCAAGAAGATCTCCTAGATTAAGTGCGTTAACAGAAGATATAGGAATCGGCTCACCGAGCCCTAGTGTATAAAAGTCATAAAAAGAATCCGGAAGAACTGGTTTATCAGATTTATTTACAACTAAAAGAATAGGTTTTTTTGTCCTTCTAAGTATTTGTGCGATTTCTTCGTCCGCTGAAGTAACTCCATCTTTCGCATCCACTAAAAATATAATGACGTCAGCAAGCTCCATAGCGATTTCTGCCTGCTTTTTCATTTGACTTACGATGATATCGTTTGACTCAGGTTCTAGTCCACCTGTATCGATCATTGTAAACTTTCTATTCAACCATTCTCCCTCAGCGTAAACTCTGTCCCTTGTCACACCAGGATAGTCCTCTACAATAGAAATTCTTCTCCCTGCAATTTTATTAAACAAAGTTGATTTTCCTACATTCGGTCTACCAACAATCGCCAAAACCGGTTTGCTCATTTAACTCATCTCCCTTAACTGTTGAAGGAATTTCTTTCCGTCAACTGGTACTTTTATTATTTTATTTTCAAGTTTGCTATTTAATTCAACCAAACTCATATCATCCAAAAATATATCTTCATCTGCCTTCAACATCGAATCTGGAATAAAAGCAGCATCATAGTCATTAATATTCTTTACTTGTTTCAATATGTCTTGCGAAGTCACCAATCCGCTAACTGAAATCATTTCTCCAAAGAAATCATTATTTATACCTATGACATCTATAGTCAGCTGATCGTTCTTTTGTGTGATTTTTTGAATCGTCATGGTTAAATATTCTTTAGCCAAGCGTCCAGATATCATGAGATATTTTCCTTTTAAAGAGTTATCGTCTATATTCTCCAATATTTCGCTCTTGAATTTTCTCATAAGTCCGATACCATCTTCCAATTGTACAAAACCTTCATATTCCTCATAACCAGGTAATGGATAACCTGCGTTGACATAAAATTCGTCTGCTAGAAATGCAAATCTAGTATTGATTCTATCGAGCATTTTGCCCTGAACGATCTCCAATTGCTTTATAGCCTCTAGTGATTGCTTTTTTGAAAATGGTTTGATTTCAAATAATCCCTCTCTGAATTTGGAAAGACCAATTGGAACTATAGCTATTGATTTGACGTGCGGATATAGAATTTCCAAATCATCTATCGTCTGATTCAATTTTTCACCATCGTTTATCCCCGGCATCAACACAATTTGAACGTTCATAGTGATATTGCCATCCGCTAGAATTTTCATCTTGTCGAGAACATCCCCGGCATGTCGATTCCTTAGAATCTCTGTCCTTAATTTTGGATCAGTTGTATGCACCGAGATATTGATAGGACTGATATGATACTCTACAATACGGTCTAATTGCTCGTAGCTTACGTTTGTAAGCGTAACAAAATTCCCTTGCATGAATGAGAGTCTTGAATCATCATCTTTAAAATATAGAGTCTTCCTCATTCCCTTCGGCAACTGATCGACAAAACAAAATATACAATTGTTTGAACATCTCTTTGCATCGTCAAGCAACGGGTTTTCAAAAATCAATCCGATTTCTTCATCATAATCTTTTTCTATTTCAAATAAAACCTGCTCATGAGTATTTTGATCTTCTATTAAAATTTCAATGTATTCATCTGCAGATAAATATAGATAATCTATGACATCTACTATAACTTTATTATTTACACTTACCAATAAATCATTAGGCTCGATACCCAGTTCACTTGCGATACTGTTTTCTTTTACTTCTTTTATTACATGCTTTTTCATAATTCCCTCTATTCTAATCTAAGCGAATAAAACCGCTCATTCTTCCTGATTCCATACCTTGTCTTCTATATGAAAAAAACAACCGCGATTCATTATACGTACAATGACCGGATAATTCAATATTATCTTTAAGAATACCTCTATTTAATAACATATCTCTATTGCTTTTTACCATATCGAAAAATATTTTTTCATCTATCTTATGTATATAATTTTCAAAAAACTCTTTGTCTTGAAAGTTCTCAAGAAAATCATTGTCTACTTCATATGCTCTAGGACTGATATTTGGACCGATTCCAACTAAAATATTTTCTACCTGACTTTCAAATTCATCGACAAAAATATCAATCATTTTGACTCCGATTTTTTGCTCTGTTCCCTTCCAACCCGAATGCGCAATTCCAACCACTTTTTTTACAGGGTCGTAAAAATATAGAGGTGTGCAATCGGCATAAAAAGTCATCAATGTTATTCCAGACACATCTGTAATAAAACCATCTGTATCTTCATAAATTTTAAACTGATTCACTGATTCGATTTTAACTATATTATCAGAATGTGTTTGATGAGTAAGTACAGTCTTGTTTTTATCAATATTCAATGCATCAAAGAATATTTTGTAGTTTTCATTAATATTCTCTTCACTATCATCGCTGTAAAAACTTAGATTCAAACTCTCGAATCCATCTTTACTTATGCCGCCTTTTCTTGTTGTGATGCCATGTAAAGTGCTTATATGATCAAATTGTAAAATTTCCAGATTTTTATATTTTTTATTATTCATTTTTATCCTTCTTTTCATCTACCAATTTTGATAATTCATCAACAAATGTATTCAAATCTTTAAATTGTCGATACACCGATGCGAATCTGACATATGCAACCTCATCTAGCAATTTCAATTCTTCCATCAACAATTCGCCAATTTCCGATGATGGAATTTCTTTTTCCAT
>DAOURC010000201.1 GCA_030625285.1 Eubacteriales bacterium | reverse complement strand
AAGACAAACTTTTTTGAATTTTAAATTAGGTCTCCTTTCGCTTCTTTTGTAGATAGTTTAGCGTCTGTCAAGGGCGAGGATGGGTTGTAGGGCAAAGCCCTACGCGGTCTTGTTGGTAACGGATTCATTAAAATATACATCACTTGGCGTTGTAAATCCGCATTATGCTGACGCTACCCCTATATGATTAAATGTCAATTCAAAAGACTTAAACCTGCTAGAAACATCAGTAAGTAAATGCTTTATCTCATGTTCTTTACAACAATCAAAATACGCTAATGTTATATGATGGGGCAAACCTGACGTTTGTTTTCCATTTATCCCTTCAGCTTTTAATACCCGATTTATTTCAGTCATTTTTCTTGAAGTTTCTTTATCGAATGTAGCTAATAAACAAATAAATTTATTTTCCATTTTGTCCAGCTCTCCTTTTGTAAACATTTAGTAAGATGATATTTTAATACCTAACTCAAACTTCCCACACGTAAAAGTGTAAAGAACATTGAAAATTCAATATTGTAGCCATAATAAAAGCACAAACCTTCTATATTTGGTATAATTGAATCACGACAAACAATAAATCAAACAGAGAAAGGTTTATGCTATGACAATTATACCACAGGATATGATCGAAGACCAACAACTCAATACCTCATTTTTAAGATTTTTTTCTAAATTCAAAGTGAGTAAGATACTCAATCAATGTAACGCCTATAAGGAAAAAGGTGTTTCAGTCATGGACTTATTTAGATATCTTTTTTGTATCGTCTTCTCACATCGAAGTATGTACATGCAGATTCTGACTGGCTCCTTCAAAGAAGATTTCTCTAAAAATTCTGTTTATCGATTCCTGAATAATAAAAAAATTAACTGGCAAAAATTCACTACGCTGCTATCTGCAAGTATCATCAATGGATTTATAAAACCTTTAACTGATGATAACAGACAAGATGTATTCATCATTGATGACAGTCTATTTGAACGTTCAAGATCAAAGAAAACAGAGCTGGTTTCTAGAGTTTTCGACCACTGCACCATGACCTATAAAAAAGGATTCCGCTTACTCACATTAGGATGGTCAGATGGTAACTCGTTTATCCCTGTCAATAGCTGTCTGTTGGCATCAAACAAAGACAGTAATATCTATTGTGATGCCAAGGAATATGATAAACGGACACTAGCAGGAAAACGTAGAAGTCAATCAAAACGTAAAGCAACAGAAGTCATGTTAGAGCTAATCGATTCTGCAAAAGCATCCGGTCTCACTGCAAAGTACGTGCTATTTGACAGTTGGTTTTCTTCTCCTAAAACCATTCTTCGAATCAAAGAAAGAGGCTTTGACACCATTGCAATGGTCAAAAAGAGTTCAAAAATCAAGTATGAGTTCGAAGGAGAACAACTAAACATCAAACAGATTTACAGTCGTTGTAAGAAGCGCAGAGGACGGTCAAAATATCTTTTGTCAATTAACGTCATGGTTGGAAAAGAGAATCCTATCCCAGCAAAACTGGTATGTGTAAGAAACAAAAACAAAAAGAAAGATTGGCTTGTCCTGCTTTCCACGGATACGACAATAAGCGAAGAAGAAATCATCCGTATTTATGGAAAACGTTGGGATATTGAATGTTTTTTCAAAATATGCAAATCTTACCTACAGCTTTCTAAAGAATGTAGAAGTCTTTCGTACGATGCAATGACTGCTCACACAGCAATGGTCTTTACAAGATACATGTTGCTAGCTGTAGAAAAACGTAGCGGAGAAGATGACCGTTCCATTGGCGAACTATTCTTTCGAATGATTGATGAAATGCTTGATATTACCTTTAATACATCTATGATGTTGATCATGCAAGTGTTAATGGATACTGTTATTGAGTTCTTCAGGATTCCTGAAAATGAAATGGAGAAATTCATGACACAGTTTATTGGAAAACTGCCACAGTATTTACAAAAGTCACTTCTGCAGTTGCAAACTGCATAAATCAGGTATTATTTTGGCTAAAATATTGAATTTTCAAGGTTCAATGTTGATTTTGATATGGGAAGTATGAGTACCTAAATAAATCAAACACTATTGTACTCTTCTTAAATTATTTTTAATACAACCTGCAATTAAACTTTACCAATATAATTCATCTGCCAGCAAACCTCTAATTCCCCAGTTTTGTTTTAGTGTTTCAAATATTGTTATTTCAACATCATTATTTGAAATTTCTATATGGTTTAACCTTTCAAATAATAACTTGATTAAGTTCTTCTTCGCTTCATTACTTCTACCCTCAAATATGCTAATTTCAATTATTATATACTGCTCACTTCTTGAATCTGGATAAATAAAATCATCTTTGGATAGACGAATAAATCTATGAAATTTTTTATCTATTGGAAATTCAAACAAATATTCCTTTATACTTTTATCTTTTGGTACAACATTACAACTATACGTTAATCCTTCAAATCGATTAATCTCCACTAACTCGTTATAATCTTTAGGGCTATACCA
>DAOURC010000035.1 GCA_030625285.1 Eubacteriales bacterium | reverse complement strand
TTCTATTACAGAAGTTTCTGAGAATATCTATATCGTTACGAATTTTGAAAGAACTTTTCTTGAAGAGACTAATGAACGATTTTATATTAAAGAAAATGGAAAGAATATTGTAGATTTGTTTAATGATGAAATTTCGGTAGTAATTAAAGGTGAAGAAGGTTTGGTTGTTTTGGTGGGTTGTTCACACCCTGGTATCAGAAATATCATTACGACTGTCAAAAAATTATTTCCTGAGCCGATTTTAGCGGTTATTGGAGGCACTCATTTAAGAAATGCTTCGGATAAAAGAATTATGGATACTATAGAAATATTTAAAGAGCTAAGTATTAAGAGAATTGGAGTTTCGCATTGTACAGGAGAAAGAGCCACAGATTTGTTAAAAAATGAAATGAAAAATGAATTCTTTGAAAATAAAACAGGTAGTGTATTTGAATTTAATTGATAAGCACCCAAATCGGGTGCTTATTTATACTAATTGCCTTGAAAATTTTCGTTTAGATCTTTTAATAAAGCGTCAAGATCGATTTTATGAACAGCTGAAACCTGTTCTAATGATTCAATGGATGCCGAGGGACAACCAAGGCATTTCAAATTATGGCTAATAAATATATTAGCGAGTGCACGATCCATTATCAATACTTCTGAAACAGTCATATTTTTAACAATTTTCATAGTTTCACTCTCCTTTATTAAATAATAGCATTATAAAATATGAAATGAAATAGAAAATGATAAAGATTGTTAAAATATAATCACATAATGCAATTACTTTGCAATGCGGTTATATATCAAAGGATGAAGCAAAGTTGAAAACAGCGGCAAAAGCAAAGTGAAGAATGCATATTTTGAATATATTATAGTTGGAACACCTGTAAGAGTTGCTACTAATAGCCCGTTTACATTCCAAGGAATGATTCCAACGATATTTAAACCTGTGTCCCCAATGGTTTTTGCTAGATAATTTCTTTCTACTTCAAGGTCGTTATAATATTTATTTAAATATTTACCGGTAACGATTGATGTAAGGGTTTGATTGCAAGTCAAAATCGATAAAACAACACTCAAAAATGCAGCTTTACGAGTTAATTGAGAATATGTTTTGATGTTTTTTAGAAATGGTTTTATAATATCATCGAGCATACCGGATACTTCAAATAGACTATTCAGTATTGCTGAAACAATGATTACCAAGAGCACATTGCCCATTTGAAGAAAACCGGAACTTTTTAAAATATTATTCAAATATATGTCTTTAGTTGCAAATCCATTTAAACTTATGGAAATATAATGAGTTAGATCGAATCCTTGTGATAAATATATTATGAAAGAACATGCGTATACAATAACTATAGAATAAATAATAGGCATTCTAAAGATGATCAATCCGATTAAAAGAAGTATCGGCAGAATATAAATTGGACCTATGATGTATAATTTGCTTATTGCCAATTTTAATCCTTCGATACTTGTGGAATCGGTTACGATAAATGGTTTTCCGAGCTGATTATAGAGCAATACAGCCAATGTAAAAGGAATTATTGAACTGATTATCATCAATCGAATATTCTTTTTTACGGATGTTTTTGTTACTAAAGCAGTTAAATGAGCGCTGGAAGATAGGGGTGAAGCTCTATCTCCGAAATAAGCTCCCGATACTAAAGCTCCAACTGCAAATTCCACAGGGATGGATAAGTTATAACAAATACTGAGAAACAGAGGGACCAGTATTGTCATAGTACCTATCGCGGTGCCTAGAATCATAGAAAGTACTAAAGAAAGTAAAAACGCAAAGAGAATAATGTTGAAAGAAGATATTTTCTCTATCGAATAGAAAATAAAATTTGGAAGACAACCTATTTCTATTAAAAGAGGAATAAGTATAGATATTAGAGATAAAAGTATCAATACTTTGCTCACCAATTTTATGTTTTCAAAAGATTTATCCCTCATTTGTTTATATGTATACTCATATCTAGATAGAGTTATAATCATAAAAATAACAGCGACAAAAAGTCCTAACCAAAGTGGGAATTTTAAAATAATTGCTGTAACTATACTGATAATTAAAATAAATATGTTGATTAAAGTTAAAATCTTTGGTATTTTTTTCATTGTAACCCCCCTTATTAGTTTGTTATTCTATAAAGATAACACATAATATGGGAATAGGTAACTATTTTATTGAAGTAGAACATATGTTATCATATAAGAGAGGTGATCATCGTGGCAACAAAGTATAATAATGAAAGTATTACATCCCTCAAAGGTGCAGACCGCGTAAGAAAGCGCCCGGGTGTAATATTTGGATCTGACGGTATAGAAGGCTGTCAGCATTCGGTATTCGAAATATTATCAAATTCAATAGATGAGGCAAGAGAAGGATACGGGAATGAAATCAGATTGATTCGTCATGAAGACTTATCAATCAGCGTAATTGATAATGGCAGGGGAATTCCTGTTGAATATAACAAAAAAGAGGAAAAACACAACTGGGAATTAGTGTTTTGTGAACTATATGCAGGTGGAAAATATAATACAAACAATGCTGAGAATTATGAATATAGTTTGGGTTTAAATGGGCTTGGTTTATGCGCCACTCAATATAGTTCGGAGTATATGCATGTAGTTATAGTAAGAGATGGATATGAGTATACTCTTGATTTCGAAAAAGGTCATAATGGAGATGGCTTAAAAAAGAAAAAAGTTAATAGAAATAGTCAAACGGGGAGTGAAATCACGTGGAGACCTGACCTAGATGTATTTACCGATATAAATGTCAGTTCGGATTATTTTACCGATATAATGAAAAAGCAGGCGATTGTCAATAAGGGCATTAAATTCATTTATAAGGATGAAATTCTCGACTATGAAGAAATATTCTTGTATGAAAATGGTATAGAAGATTATATTGTCGAACTGAGCGAAGAAAAAGAATTTAGTGAGATTATTAAAATTGAAGGTGTGGGTAGAGGTAAAGACCGCGAAGACAAACCAGAATACAAGGTTAAAGTCGAACTTGTAATGACATTCAACAATGAAAATAAAGCACTATTGTATTTTCATAACTCTAGTTTTTTGGAGCACGGCGGCTCACCTGACAAGGCTGTCAAAAGCGCCTTGGTGTATGAGATCGACAAACAGATTAAAACCATGAACAAATATACTAAAAACGAGAAAAAAATTACATTTGTAGATATTGAAGATAGTATGATTTTAATTTCCAATTCTTTTTCAACTACGACAAGTTATGAAAATCAAACAAAAAAATCGATAACAAATAAATTCATTCAATCATTCATGACGGATTTAATCAGGGAAAAACTAGAAATCTACTTCATAGAGAATAAAAGCGAAACCGAAAAAATTACAAATCAAATTCTTGTGAATAAAAGAAGTAGGGAAAAGGCTGAAATAACGCGTCAGAGTTTGAAGAAAAAATTGAGTGTGAAAAACGATGTTGTAAACAAGGTTAAAAAATTCGTCGATTGTCGTACAAAAGACATTGATAGACGTGAACTCTTTATAGTGGAAGGGGATTCGGCTTTGGGTGCTTGTAAAATGGCAAGAAATGCTGAATTTCAGGCTATTATTCCTGTGCGTGGTAAAATATTGAATACTTTAAAAGCTGATTATGAGAGAATATTCAAAAGTGATATTATTATGGACTTGATAAAAGTTTTGGGTTGCGGGATCGAGATTAAAACAAAACATGCTAAAGATTTCAATCTTTTTGATATAGAGCGTCTTCAATATGACAAGGTTATTATTACAACCGATGCCGATGTTGATGGATTTCAGATAAGGACGTTGATTTTGACGATGATTTATAGTTTGGTACCGTCTTTGATTAGTGAGGGCAAGGTATATATCGCCGAATCGCCTCTATATGAAATAGTTGTAAAAGATAAATCTTATTTTGCTTATGATGAAGTTGAAAAAAATAAAATAATCAAAAATTTAGATAATCAAAAGTATAAAATTCATCGCTCGAAAGGTTTGGGAGAAAACGAACCTGAAATGCTATGGTTGACAACTATGAACCCTGAGACAAGAAGAGTGATAAAAGTAACTGAAGATGATGCAAAAGCAACAAAAATAATGTTCGAA
Organism: Eubacteriales bacterium; assembly: GCA_030625285.1. Taxonomy (GTDB): domain Bacteria; phylum Bacillota; class Clostridia; order Peptostreptococcales; family Acidaminobacteraceae; genus DAOURC01. Next base: position 2,530 of record DAOURC010000035.1, on the reverse strand, counting down.
ACGCTTTTAGGGGATGATATTTTATCTCGTAAAAAGTTTATTAAAGATAATGGACCGCAGTATACAGAATTACTAGACTTAAATTAGGTGATGAGAATGGAAAATATGAGAAAACAAAAAATAACTGAGACTTTGGAATTGAATTATATGCCATATGCAATGAGCGTAATATTATCCCGCGCCTTGCCTGAGATAGATGGATTTAAACCAAGTCATAGAAAACTATTATATACAATGTATAAAATGAACCTTTTAAAAGGTGTAAAAACTAAATCTGCCAACATTGTAGGGCAGACGATGAAACTAAACCCTCATGGAGATCAAGCTATTTATACTACTTTGGTTAGACTAAGCAGAGGAAACGAATCTTTGCTTCATCCATACATAGATTCAAAAGGTAATTTCGGTAAAGTTTATTCTCGTGATATGAGCTTTGCTGCATCGCGTTATACTGAAGCTAAACTTTGTAAAATTGCTGAAGATGTTTTTAAAGATATCGACAAGGATGTAGTGGAATTCGTTGATAATTATGATGGAACCATGAAAGAACCTAGATTGTTACCAGTTAGATTTCCAAATATTTTAGTTAATCCAAATAAGGGAATTGCAGTAGGAATGGCTTCAAATATCTGCAGTTTCAATTTGAAAGAAGTATGCGAGGCAACGATTGCATATATCAAAGATAAAGAAATAGATGTCATGGATTATCTAAAGGGTCCAGATTTTCCAACTGGTGGCAAAATCATTTATGATGTGGACACGTTTAGGAAAATTTATGATAATGGCTTGGGTACATTCAAAATCAGAGCCAAATATGAATATTTAAAAAAAGAAAATATTATAGAAATCAACGAAATTCCATATACAACCACTACAGAGGCGATTATTGAGAAAGTAATTGATTTGATCAAGGCGGGTAAAATTAAAGAAATATCTGATATCCGCGACGAAACTGATTTAAAAGGTATGAAGATCACCATTGATTTAAAAAGAGGAACCGATTACGAGAAACTTATGGCGAAATTATTTAAAGAAACTACATTAGAAGATAGTTTTAGTTGTAATTTTAATATTGTTGTCAAGAATAAACCTGTTGTATTGGGAGTCAAGGACGTTTTATACGAGTGGCTGGAATTTAGGATGGATTCGATAAAAAGAGGCCTTCTTTACGATATACGAAAGTTTCAGGAGAGGTTACACTTGGCTTTAGGATTAAAGAAGGTGCTTCTGGATATCGATAGAGCCATAGAAATAGTTAGAAATTCGGATCGAGATGATTATGTTATCCCAAATTTAATGGAGTTCTTTAGTATTGATATTATTCAAGCGGAATATGTCGCTAATATCAAGCTTCGAAATATCAATAAAGAATATATTTTAGATAGAGTCAGTGAAGTAGATGACCTAAGAGATAGAATAGAATCCTATGAAAAAATAGCGACCAATAAAAATGAAATCAAGAAAATTATTATTAGGGAACTTAAAGAAATCGGGAAAAAATACGATAGAGCTAGAAAAAGCGAAATAATTTATGAGGAAAATTTAACAATTATATCAACTGAACAAATTATTGAAGATTACAATGTCAATATTTTCTTTACAGATCATAATTATATTAAAAAAGTAAGTTTAGTATCTTTAAGGTCTGCAAATACACATAGGTTGAAAGATGACGATGAAATTTTGCAAAGTATTGAAACATCTAACGTTGCAGATATATTGTTGTTTTCAAATAAAGGGAATGTCTATAAAATAAAAGCTCATGAATTAAAAGATTCAAAGGCAAGTGAATTAGGTGATTATATACCTAATATTATAGATATGGAAAAAGACGAAAAAATTCTACGAATTGTTGTTACAAAGGATTATAATGGTTATATGTTGTTTGGCTATAAAAATGGTAAAATGGCAAAAGTACCTCTTAAAAGTTATGAAACCAAAACAAATAGAAAAAAACTGATTAACGCTTACAATATTGAGCAAAAATTAGTTAGAATGATTTATATTCTAGAGGATATCGATATATTTGTTTATAGATTTTCTTCTTCTTCAAATCCAACTGCAATTTTGTTGAACACTTCTTTGATTAGCGAAAAAGCGACTCGAAATACTAAGGGAGTGCAAGTTGTAAGAATAAAAGATGGAAGTGAACTCGCAAATTTTGAAATGATGGATGAAATAAAAATGCAGCGAATCAACAAATACAGAACTGAAAAAATTCCTGTGGCGGGTATTAGAATTCTACCTATGAATATTTGATTCTTGCTGGATTGTAGTCTGAAAGGTGTGTGATTTTAATGGATAAAAAGAAATTAATAAAACTTATCAAAATTATTGCATTGATACTCACTGTAGTTGCTATTGTATTAGTTTATTATGAACTGAAATTCTTTGATATCGTTATTGGAATTTATCAATTAGAGAGCAAAAACAAAAAAATGGTCAGAGTTTCAAAAAAATCACTCATCTATATTATGAGAAGCAAAGAGAAGGAAGAGCTGTTTATTAGCGAAATGGATTCATTAGGTTG
>DAOURC010000019.1 GCA_030625285.1 Eubacteriales bacterium | reverse complement strand
GAATATCAAGAAAAAATGTATGCTGTCGGTAAAATCCCTGGTGGTTATATCAAAAGAGAGGGTAGACTCTCAGAAAATGCTACATTGACATCACGTTTGATCGATAGACCGATTAGACCTTTATTCCCTGACGGATATAGAAATGAAGTGCAAATCATTGCAACAGTTTTATCTGTAGATCAAAATAATTCACCAGAGGTTACAGCGATGATTGGTTCGTCTATTGCTCTTAGTATTTCGGATTTTCCATTCAATGGACCGACAGGAGCAGTTAAAGTAGGATTGGTTGACGGTAAATATGTAATCAACCCAACTGTAGAACAAAGAGAAAAATCTCTATTGGACTTGACAGTAGCTGGAACTAAAGATGCTATTATGATGGTAGAAGCAGGGGCTAAAATAATTTCAGAAGAAGAAATGCTTGATGCAATTCTATTCGGTCATGAAGCTATCAAAGAAATAGTAAGCTTTATTGAGAATATCGTTAATGAACTTGAAGTTGAAAAGAAAGAATATATCAAACCAGAAGAAAATTTAGAGCTGAAAGCTTTTGTAAAAGAAACAGTATATGAAGAATTAACGAGCGTTGTTCGAATTCACGACAAGGTAGAGCGTGGAGAAGCTGAAGATGCTTTAATTGAAAAAATGACAATCGCTATAGAGGAAAAATTCGAAAATGCCGATGAGCTGAAAAATGATGCAAAAGGTTTCTTCAAATCATTTGAAAAAGAGCAAATGCGTTTAATGATTACCAATGAAGGAATTAGAACAGATGGTAGAAAATCTGATGAAATAAGAGCAATCAGTACTGAGGTTGGAATGATACCTAGAACTCACGGCTCGGGATATTTTATGCGTGGATTGACAGCTTCTCTTTCACTTACTACATTGGGGGCTCTTGGTGAAGCTCAGAGACTTGATGGTATCGATAACGAGGAAACTAGAAGATATATGCATCATTATAATTTCCCTCCATTTTCTGTTGGAGAAGCAGGACCGATGAGAGGCCCGAATAGAAGAGCTATCGGACATGGGGCGCTAGGCGAAAGGGCGTTAGTACCTGTATTGCCAAGTGAAGAAGATTTCCCATATGCAATTCGTGTGGTTTCTGAAGTGCTGTCTTGTAACGGTTCATCTTCACAAGCGAGTATTTGTGGCTCGACTCTATCTTTGCTAGATGCGGGTGTTCCAATAAAAGATTCCGTAGCCGGTATTGCAATGGGGTTGATTAAGGAAGACGGAAACATCGCGATTTTAAGTGATATCCAAGGTATGGAAGACTTCTTGGGAGACATGGATTTTAAAGTTGCCGGTACAAAAAATGGAATCACTGCTATACAAATGGATATAAAGATTCAGGGAATCGGCAGAGAAATATTGGAAAACGCTCTTGAACAAGCGAGAGTTGGCAGACTTCACATTTTAGATAAAATGAGTGAGTCGATATCAACACCAAGATCTGATTTGTCTGAATATGCTCCAAGAGTATTCAACATTAAAGTACATCCTGATAAAATTAGAGATATCATCGGACCTGGTGGAAAGGTTATAACAAAGATTACATCTGAATGTGATGTGAAAATCGATATAGACGAAACCGGTATGGTTCTTATAACAGCTAACGATGGCAAGGGTGGAAAAGAAGCTCTTAAGAGAATTGAAATGATTGTAAAAGACATTGAAGTCGGTGAAATTTATACTGCTAAAATTGTGAAAATAGCAAAATTCGGAGTTTTCGTTGAACTTTTACCTGGAAAAGATGCACTTTGTCATATTTCTCAATTAACCATTAAACGACTAAATAAAGTTGAAGACTTATTTAAAGTTGGAGATGAAATAGTTGTGAAGGTAATAGAAAAAGATGCTCAAGGTAAAACAAGCGTTTCTAGAAAAGTATTGTTGAATGAAGAGGAAGAAAAAAAATCAAATTAAGTTAAATAAAGTGCAAGTTATCTTGCACTTTACTTGTTGATATTGGGTGATCGAATTGTATATAATAAAAGAGTTGGAAAACAAGATAAAAGTTATAATGTGTGAAATGAAATATTCAAATACATTTTCAATCGGTTTTTTTATAAAGGCTGGAACCGCCTTTGAAAAAAACTATAACAACGGCATTTCACATTTGATTGAGCATATGTTGTTCAAAGGAACTGAAAATAGGACTACATTTGATATTGCTCGAATTATAGATAACATCGGAGGGGAGTTGAATGCATACACCTCTAAAGAATGTACTGGAATCTATTCTAAAGTGTTATCAAAAGATTATGAAATACCGATTGAAATCATTAGTGATATGCTGATGGATTCTTTATATGATGAACGCGACATAAAAAAAGAAAGATCGGTTATTAAAGAAGAGATAAAATCTTATGAAGATTCACCTGAAGATATAAATTACGATTTGTTGTCTGAAATCATGTATACAGGTACAAAATTAACGCATCCTATATTAGGTACGATAAAATCTGTAAATAAAATCACTAGAAAAGAAATTCTTGAATATATCGATGAATTTTATACTAATGAGAATATAATAATATCTATTGCAGGTGATTTCAATCAAGAAGATGTTATAAAAAAATTGAATTCAACTATTGGGAAGCATGAAAATTGCACCAATGGAGAGGTTGAAGTTTATGAACCTATAACGAACCAGACCGGTTACAAGTACAAGAGGAAAGAATTCGAACAAACTCATATCGACTTGGCGTTCTGGGGACCAAATGCAAATGATGAATTGAATTATGCTGCACATGTTTTTAATAATATTTTGGCAGGCACTATGAGTTCTAGATTATTCCAAAAAGTAAGAGAAGAGAAAGGTCTTGTTTATTCAATATACTCTCAAATCAGCAGTTATGAAAATGCAGGCAATACGACTGTTGGATTTTCTTTAAGTCATAATAATTTATTTAAAGCAACTGAAGTTGTTATAGAGGAATTGTTGAAAATAAAAGAAAAAGGCATCACAATGGAAGAATTCGAAAATTCAAAGAAACATCTCATAGGTAACATTGTATTGAATACAGAAACTTCCGATGCTTATATGAATATGATGGCGAAGGAATTGCTGTTTAAACGACATGTCAAAACGATAGAAGAGATTGTCGATGAAATAAACAATGTTTCTTTTGAAGATGTAATGGAAGTAATAAAACTATTTTTTAGTAATAAAAAGGCTGTAAGTTCTGTTGGAAAAATAGATAAGACGAATATAGATAAAATATATAATTTGATAATTGAAAAATTGGAGGGCTAATAATGACAACAATAAAAATTGTAAATAAATCTGATAATCCACTTCCGAATTACAAGAGCGAAGGAGCGTCCGGCATGGACATTATGGCTTATCTAAATGAGCCTGTAACATTGAGACCGCTTGAGAGAGTGCTTATTCCTACGGGGCTTTTCATAGAGCTTGATGAAGGATATGAAGCTCAATTAAGACCAAGAAGCGGTATGTCTATCAAACACGGCATCAGCCTTGTAAATGCAGTTGGAACAATCGATAGTGATTATAGAGGTGAAATCAAGATACCCGCTATTAATCTCAGCAACGAAACATATACAATACAATCAGGTGACAGGATTGCGCAAATGATAATTGCAAAATATGAACATGCTCAGTTAATTGAAGTAGATATTTTAGAAGATACTCTGAGAGGCTCTGGAGGATTTGGATCGACTGGTATTTAGGAGTGATTGATTTGAATATTATTGTTAAAAAATTTGGCGGTACATCTGTAACAAGCGATAAAGATAGAGAGAGAATAAAAGATTTGGTGGAGCTGGATATCGATAATGGAAATTTTCCAGTATTGGTTGTATCGGCAATGGGCAGAAATAGCGCTCCTTACGCTACAGACACACTGATAAATCTTTATAAAAACATCAATGATCAGTATTCCAAGAGAGACTTGGATTTATTGATGAGTTGTGGAGAAATAATATCTTCTACTTTAATATCAGCGTATTTAAATAGAAGTGGGATAAAATCCGTTGCTTTAACCGGTTTTCAGGCGGGCATAATTACAGATGAAGATTATGGAAGCGCAAAGGTATTAAATGTAAACGTTGAATATTTACAAGATACAATAAAGAATGGAATTATACCTGTAATTTCCGGATTTCAAGGAATCAGCATCAACGGCAATATCACTACCTTAGGTAGAGGTGGCTCTGATACTACCGCTACATTGATCGGGGAGGCGCTAAAAGCCGACAAAGTAGAAATATATACTGATGTAGAAGGTGTAATGACGGCAGATCCAAGAATAGTTGAAAATGCAACTTTGATAGAGAGCATGACTTACGACGAAATGTATGAAATGGCCAGACATGGAGCTCAAGTAGTTGATTTTAACGCAGTAGACATAGCGAAGCGTTCAAATTTAAACGTTGTTGTGAAAAACACACATAAAAATTCTATAGGAACACAAATTACGGATTCATATGAATCCGATAGAATAATTACTGCAATTACTAAATGTGATTCATGGATTCAATATAAAGTGAATTATAAATATAGCAGTGCAAAAGATCAAGATTTAATGGATGCCTTATATCAAAATGATATATCTATAGATATGATAAATTTCTTTGAAGATTACAAATATTTTGTTGTTCAAAATGAAGATGCAGATAAACTAGATGATTTATTGACTAATTTAAATCTTGACTATGAAAAGAAAGAAAATTGCAGTGAAGTCACAATTGTCGGACATAAAATACATGGAGTTTCAGGTATTATGAAACGCGTAGTAAAGGCGTTGGAAGATGAATATATAAAAATACTGCAAACTTCCGATTCACATACGACAATAAGTTGTCTTGTTGAAAGCAAAGTAGCAAATATCGCGGTGAATAGTCTTCATAGAGAATTCAATAACGAATCTTAATGGCTTTTGCCATTTTTTTTTTGCAATATATGATATAATTATATAGTTATGGGGGTGCATTTATGGGACGAACTAATGCTGATAAAAAAGGAAGTAAAAAAAATAAAAAACCTTTAAATAATAAAACCAAAAAAGAAGTAAAAAAAGAAGTAAAAAAAGAAATTAGAATTTATGAAATCGAACTAGTATTATTGATATCTTTCACAGTTATTTTTATTCTTTCTTTACATACGAATTCTGTAGGTATAATAGGTAATTTTATCAGAACAGTAGTATTTGGGTTGTTCGGCAAAGGCGGTTATTTTTTACCATATCTTATATTTTCGATTGCATTTTTGAGTATAAATAGAAATTTCAAACTTTTAAAGAAAAGATATATCGTTGCTGCTCTTTTGCTTTTCATTTCTGTGAATCTGTTGAATTCAATTATTCAATTCAATTATATTAGAGATATTTACATTAATGAATCCATGAAATTAATTAGTTTTTCTGCAATTAAAAGTTCTTTTAATTTCGGGACTCAGCTTCTTGGAAGCGGTGTTCTCAATAACATTTTAACTATGGTTATATACACGAGCATAGGTAAATATGGATTTTTAATTCTAACGATAACCATCACTATCATAGGATTGATATTGCTTACTAATTTTAAGATAAGCAGTTTAAAAATCAATAAGAAAGACAAACCTGAAAAACAAAAGATAAAAATAGATAAGCCTAAGATGCAGAAGGTGAAAATTGATAAACCTATAAAAAAAGAAATTAAAAAAGAAGAGAACATTTCGATTTCAGATAAAAAAATCGATTCATTAAAAGAACCTAAGAAAATAAAAATCTACAATTACAACGATTTCAACAATGAAGAAGATGACATAAAGGATATTGACAATGGAAAAGAAATCGTCACAGAACTTAATAAAAATGTAACCTCAAAAGTATTAAACTACATAAAGCCAAAGTTGACTTTATTAAGCAAGTCTAGAATTAAAAATGAACAAATAAATAAATCTGAAATAATTGAAAAGGCCGAAACTTTAGAGAGAACATTATTAAACTTCGGTATAGAAGCGAAAGTGATTGAAATAAATAAAGGACCTACAATCACTAGATATGAAATACAACCAAAACCAGGTATAAAAATCAGTAAAATAGTTGCTTTATCTGATGATTTAGCATTGAATCTAGCTGTAAGCCAAGTGAGAATCGCTCCTGTTCATGGAAAGGTCGCAGTTGGTATAGAAGTGCCAAATGAAGAGAATTCCATGGTGAAGATCAGAGATATTTTAGAAAGTGATGAATTTAGAAAGTCCAAATCCAAACTTACAATGGCTTTGGGTAAAGATATATCAGGCAAGCCTGTTATTGCCAATTTAAGCGAAATGCCACATCTGTTGATTGCCGGTGCAACTGGATCTGGTAAAAGCGTTTGTGTCAATACAATTATAACCAGCATATTGTTCAATTCCAATCCAGATGAAGTTAAACTATTGATGATCGACCCGAAAGTAGTCGAACTGAATATCTATAACGGGATTCCTCATCTGATTTTACCTGTAGTCACCGATCCTAAGAAAGCTTCTATTGCTTTAGGGTGGGCGGTAAATGAAATGACAAGAAGATATGATTTGTTTGCTGCGAATCATGTAAAAGATATAGAAGGATATAATTCAAAAGAAACAGAAGAAAAATTACCTAAAATAGTGGTTGTTATTGATGAATTGGCCGACTTGATGATGGTAGCTCCTAATCAAGTAGAAGATGCCATTGCTCGCTTGGCTCAAATGGCGAGGGCGGCGGGGATACATCTGATCGTTGCAACGCAAAGACCTTCTGTTGATGTTATCACTGGTTTGATTAAAGCGAACATAACTTCAAGAATAGCATTTTCTGTTTCATCTCAAATAGATTCTAGAACCATACTAGATATGGCTGGAGCTGAAAAATTACTTGGAAAAGGGGATATGCTTTTTAACCCGGTCGGTGCTTCTAAGCCTATTAGAGTGCAAGGTGCATTTATAACTGAAGATGAGATAGGAAAAGTTGTCGGACATATAAAAGAACAAGCTAAAGATGTAACGTATAATCAAGATATTTTAAAAGAAGCCGAGCAATTGACTATAAAATTCGACTCAGATGATTTATTGCCGGATATCTTGAGTTTCTTGGCGACGCAAAAAACAATTTCTGTATCGATGTTGCAGAGAAAATTCAGGATAGGTTATAATAGAGCAGCTAGGATTATCGATGATCTTGAAGAAAAAGGAATTGTAGGACCGTCGCAAGGTAGTAAACCGAGAGAAGTTTTAATGACAATTGAACAAGTAGAACAAAACAATGAGGAGAGTTTATGACAATTATAAATATTAAGGAAGCGCTAGAACTAGATAGTAGAATTTTTGTAGATGTAAGATCTCAAAAAGAATTCAATGAATCTCATATAGTTGGAGCGATTAATTGGCCGATATTAAATGATATCGAAAGAGAAACTGTCGGAAAAATATATAAGGCTCAAGGAAAATCCGATGCAGTGATGGAAGGCATAGATGCTGTTCATGGAAAGTTGAAGGATTTCTTTGAAATACTGAATAAATTAACAGAAAACTATGAGAAAATAATACTTTATTGTGCTAGAGGCGGTATGAGGTCAGATACCTTATATACGTTTGGAAAAAGCATTGGCGGGAATAATTTATATAAACTCGAGGGTGGATACAAATCTTATCGTAATCATGTGATCAGTGAAAGCAATTCATTATTAGAGGAAAAACCTTTGATAGTCGTTCATGGTCAAACTGGTGTTGGAAAGACTGTAATTTTAAACGGACTTATAAATAAAAACATACCTGTTATCGATTTAGAAGACTTGGCAAAAAATGCCGGTTCTGTATTTGGAAATGTACCTTATGATGAAATGCCGCCAAGTCAGAAGATGTTTGAGAATTTAGTATTCGAGAAATTACGGACTGAAAAACCATTTATATTTGTGGAAAGCGAGAGCAAGAGAATCGGAACCGTTTCAATGACTAATGAATTCTATCAGGCTATGCAAAATGGGAAACATATATTGGTTAACACCAATATTGAAAATAGAATTTCAATTATCAAAGAATTGTATTTACCGAGTTTAAAAAGCAAAAAAATAATTGAGTCTATCAATCATCTTAGAAAACGATTGGGACATGATAAAGTGGATATGTTGATCGAACTTGTAAACAATGAAAAATTTGATGAGATTATAAGAATATTAATTGAGGAGTATTACGATCCTCTATATAATTATTCGATTAAAAGGCAAACTGAATTCGATTTTGAAGTGGAATATGATTTAATTAATGAAGCTATCGATGCATTAGAAATTTTTTATAATGAGGTAAAAGATCATGAAGAGTAAAATATATATAGAAACTTTGGGTTGTTCAAAAAATCTAGTTGATTCGGAGCATATGACTGGAATATTGTTGTCAAAAGGTTACCAAATGGTTGACAGCCCCGATGAATCCGAAATTGTCATTGTCAACACATGCTCTTTTGTAAATGATGCAAAAAAAGAGAGCATAGATACGATTTTCAACATGATCAACAACACCGACAGCAAGATTATAGTCACCGGATGCTTAGCTCAGCGTTATGCCGAAGAACTAGTAAAAGAAATTCCAGAAGTATTGGCATATGTCGGTACAACTCAATTTCAATTTATTGATACAGTAATTGAAAACATTATCAATGGAGAGAAAAACATTATTTTAATCGATAATGTAAGTTTGTTGATACCGGAAAATCTGCCAAGAAAAACATTGACACCAAAACATTATGCTTTTGTTAAAATTGCAGAAGGTTGTGATAATAGATGTACATATTGTATAATACCGCAACTAAGAGGTGATTATAGAAGCAGAAAAATAGAG
>DAOURC010000178.1 GCA_030625285.1 Eubacteriales bacterium | reverse complement strand
ATAGGAGTATGTTTTTGTCTTTAAAATAATAGAATCAATCTATCAACTCATTTCCCTACGTTGGCATTATCCAAATCAGGTCATCGGGTCAAAGATAACATCTTTCTCTCAGCCTATCACTATAAGCTCCCCATAACTTTTATATTCAATTGTTTTAATCGGTTTGAGTATAGCATATTAATTATTCACTGTAAACTATCATATCGTTTTTTAATCTTATTTCTCATATATACAATTACTCTTTTAATTCCTCTGTCTCCTATCTTTTCATTGCCAAAGAAGAACACCCTCTGCGCTAAATGCGATTTTCTCAATCATAAAGGTATTGATGAGCTCCACTTATCAAACTACTAGAAGTCGATTTGCTCGTCATCGATCGTTAAAAATTTTATTTTTGCTTCATTCAGAAATTGTATGATTATTTCTAATTCGTCACTATCGATATCAGCTTCCAAAAATGATGTTACATCATAATCATAATACCATTTAATATCGGAAACAAGCCAACCTTCATCTTTGTTTGAAAGTATATATTTCTTATATATAATTAATTCATCGATATTTCTATCTCCAAAATGCTCCATGGTGATCGTTCTTTTCGTAAAAACATAAGTAAAGTACTCATCTTCAACGACTTCCGAAATTTCTATGTTCACTGTGATATCGCCAAAATTACTACTGACATATTCGTTATGCAGGTCCTTAAAACCAGCTTTTAAATCAGTTAAAGATAGTCCTTTTACATCTTCATAAGCAATAACATCCTCATCGTATTCTGAAGATATTATCCAATAATTCATACGCGGTTCATATTTGTACCCTTCAATAAGCTTATTAAGAGTATTCACACCAACATATGGAATCAACTCTTCTTTTAAATCGTCTAAAGTTTTCTCCATCTTTCTAACAGATTCCATACTATTTTCAATATAATCGACTATCACAACCGGACCACTAGTGTTATCGATCGCTAACTGATCCTCAGAACTACACGCAGACAACAAAAGAACCATAGCAAGTAAAACAAACAAGTATTTTTTCTTCATAACAACATCTCCTTTTTTTATCATATATAATATATTATTCCATTATTGGTATATGCTAAATATAACATTTGCTGATTTACTTTGTCAAACCTTTTTAAGGCATGCGGTTATAAAGAATATATTAACTTATCTTTTATATTTTTTAAAAAATATAAAAAACCACAACCCGGCACTTAAATATCGCCTAATTGTGGTTTCTGCACATATAGAATGTAAATTACTATATACTATCATATCGTTTTTTAATCTTATTTCTCATATATACAATAACCCCTGAGAATACAACAATTATCACTACACTGATTACCTGAGCCATTCTTAAAGACCCCAGCATCAAGCTGTCAGTTCTCATTCCTTCAATGAAAAATCTACCGATCGAATAGAGAATTCCATAGAGCAAAAATCCTTCTCCGCTGAACTTTCGTTTAGGAAGATAAAGTAATAAGGTTGCAAAGACTAAGAAGTTCCAAATCGATTCATAAAAAAACGTTGGATGAACTTTAACCCCATCTACTAAAATACCCCATGGTAAATCTGTCGGTCCTCCATGAGCTTCTCCATTGATATAATTTCCCCATCTTCCGATAGCTTGTCCCAATATCAAACCTGGAGCTGCCAAGTCGGCCAATTCATAAAAATCCATTTTTTTGATTCTAGTGAAGATATATCCGCTGATCAAACCGAAGATGACTCCTCCGTGGATAGCCAGTCCTCCCCCTCTAAAATTCAATATTTGAGAAAGGTTAGATCCATAATATCCCCAATTAAAAGCTACATAATAAAGTCTAGAACCGACAACCGCCGAAATCAAGACAATCAATAATAAATCATAAATATCATTTTCATTATATCCTTTTTTCTTTGCCAATTTGAAAAGCAACGAACTTCCCAAAAGCATGGCTGCCGCCATTATTATTCCATACCATCTTATACTTAAACCAAATATTTCAAATGCAACTGGATCCATTTTATATCTCCTATCATTATTTTATTTTCGATAAAGTTGTTTTTCCTATCAAGTCCAACTTCAGTGAATTGTTGACATCATCTATAGTTATACTCTCGACAATATCTAGAAAATCAAGTAAGTTGATTCCTTTTATATTGTAGTTGATAAACGAGTTGGCTATATATTGAATAGAGTTGAACGAACTTATATGCCTGCCCATTATTTTTCTTTTTATCCTTGTGAAACTAATTTCATCAATACCCACTCCATTATAAGCTTCTATGGTCTCAACGACTTTTTTACTCATATAATCAGCATCGCTCGATTCACCGCCGAAGTTATAATAAGAATAACCCAATCCATAGCTGTATTCATGACCGAACGAATCGTTGATCAATCCTTTTTCATAATATGTATTATAAAATTCACTGCTCTTTCCAAAGAGATAATCAAGGGCAATTCTATTTATCATCGATTTTTTGAAATGATATTCATCCAGCTCAGCTTTTTCACCTTTAATAAAAAAGTTGAACATCGGAGTGGGAACATTCATGGTCATTTCAACTGAATCTTTATTAACTTTTTCTTTTTCATCTTTTATGACAATTTTTCCGTGTTCTTTTTTATTTAGATATGTTTCGGGAATAATCTCTTGCACGTAGTCTTTCATTGTTTCAAAATCCATATCTCCGATTAAGAACAAAACCATGTTATTAGGTGAATAAAACGTATTATACGCCTTCATCAAATCATCGACATAAGAATTGTTTACAGTTTCCTCTGTACCTGCAATGTCTTCTTTAATCGGATGATTCTCATACATGGCACTAAGACCGTTGAAATATACCCTCCAATTTGGATCGTCGTCGTACATCTTTATTTCTTGAACAATTATACCTTTTTCTTTTTCCACGTTTTCATCTGTAATGTGCGGCGTCAACACAAAG
>DAOURC010000013.1 GCA_030625285.1 Eubacteriales bacterium | reverse complement strand
CAGCAACTACACTACCTAATGCTATTGAATATAATTTTGATTCATAACTATCCGCACGAGATACTAAGACAATTGGTACTTTTGCTCCCATGACAATCCCGGCAGAATCCGCCTTTGCAATATATGTCAATGCTTTACCGATTCCATTTCCTACTTCTATGTTTGGAACAAGCAAAACATCTACATCACCCGAAATTTTACTTTCGAAATTTTTAATTTCTGCAGCTTTTTTAGAAACCGCCAAATCAAACGCCAAAGGTCCTTCAACTATTACGCCCTCGCCAAACTCTCCCGCTTCACACATATTTTGTAATTCACGAGCTTCAACAGTCACCGGCATCTTAGGATTGACTTTTTCTTTTGCAGCCAAAGCAGCAACTTTTACAGTTTCTACTCCAAAAGCCTTTACTACGTCGATAGCATTTTTGGTGATTTTAACTTTCTCCTCTAATGAAGGTGCTATGTTCATACCACCATCCGTCAAGAATAAAAACTTATGATAATTTTCACTAAAATAGAGCATTACATGGCTTAATTGAGAATCCGTTCTTAGCCCGTACTCTTTGTTCAATACCGCTTTTAATAGTACTGCAGTATCAATCAAACCTTTCATTAGAAAATCAGCCTCACCGTTATTGACCATTTTTACTGAAATTTCTGCCGCCTCTTGTAAAGTGTTGGCTTCAACAAGCTTGAAACTTCCTATTTCCAAGTTTTGATCTTTTGCAATTGTTTTGATTTCATCAATATTTCCAATTAAAACTGGATCGATAATTCCATCATTTGCAGCATCCACAACTGCAGATAAAACATCAGAATCTTGAGCTGCCGCAACAGCCAATTTCATTTTCTTTTGATTTTTTGCTTCATTCAATAAATCCGTTAAATTTTTAATCACTTTTTTACTCCTTCCACAAAATTTATAATTTTTCCACAACATTTCAACAAATTGTTGAATACAGTATCAGTTTACAACAAAACTTGTATACATTCAACTGTTAGATTTACAAAACGACTAAGAATTCTGCTTAGCCATATGTTCTATCCATTGTTTAGTAATCTCGTCTTCAGGATTTAAATCGTATGCTTGATTAAAGAATTTTCTAGCTAAATCAAGTTCTCCCTTGTTAAAGTATACAATTCCCATATTGCAGATCAATTCGTGATTAGTAGGATCTAAAACTATCGCTTTTCTATAAATTTCGCTTGCCTTGTCATAATCGGATATCATGGTATGGCAGATTCCTAATTCATTCAATATATCTACATTGTCGGCACTAAGTTCAAGCGCTCTATTTAAATAATGAATTGCATTTTGATATTCCTCTTTATATCTATACCCCAATCCGATAAAAAAGAATACATTCCACCACTCTGAAAATTCATCTTTAATGAAAAGCAGTTTTTCTAAACCTTCATCGTATCTTCCTTTTAAAATCAATTCATAACCATCTTCATATATCATTCTCGATTGCAACTTCGGAAATATCTCGATGAGCTCGATTTTTCGTTGTTCGTCCAAATCCTTAGCTGTACTATTATCCCAAAGAAATTTAGCCTTGGAATATAAACCTTTATTATAATAGTAGTATCCTAAATAATATTCCGGAAGTGGACTTGTCGTTTCTTTCTTCAATAAATATTCAAAAATTCTTTTAGCTAGACCATTGAAATCTTCAACACCGTTTTCTCTATAAATATCAAGGTTCAACCTTCCTATATTAATCAAAAGATCTTCAGATTCAAAACCTGAATTGAATACGCCGACTAATTTTATCAGTGATTCAATTTGATTGTCGGGTCTGATATTTTCAAGTATATTCCCTGCAGATACTTCTAAAATATTATCATCTATTTTTAATAACAACTCTGTGTAATAATCCTTATGTTTGAATTTAGGATCTAACCCCAATAAAAATATGATTCCATCAATTAGCTCTGTTTGAGAAAAGCTAGGGTCAGAATCATATATTTTGTCTTTTACAGCATCTACAACTAACGGCATCGGAATATTTTTATCTAGAATAGTTCCATTTTTTAATTCAATGTCTTTCATCAACTCAAAAAAAGCAATTTCATCCAAGTGTTCTCTTATAAAATCTAAACCTATTATCATTTTTTCTCTCCTATTTTAAATATTTGTTAATATTTTTATCTATAATCTTTTGTCTATACAGATCAAAATAATCATAACTGTCCAGCCTTAAAATCTTAACTGTCAAATCCGACACTTTCACATGCAGTTCAGAAATATGTTCATCCGAAACACTTTTCCCATCACAAGCTACCATAACAGCTCTTTGCTTTGCCTTTATAATTTTAAAATCTAATAAAGTATCATTAGAAATGATTAATGAATTTTTCATCGGTCTGTTCACTCTGTTATCATTTGCATTTAAAGGCGTCAATTGATAAACCGGCAAATCAGAATGAACAGTGGCTCCTCCTGCCCATATCGCATACCCGGTAGCTCCTATCGGAGTAGAAACAATAAATCCATCGCCAGTAAAATAATTGAAAGGTCTTTTATTTATGTAAACTAACGCTTCCATCAATCTAGGTTGTTGATGTTTGATTAAAATCTCATTAAAAGCATAATTGACTATTATCTCATTATTTATAGTTTTACTATGCACTTCTAAAAGAGGATACTCAAAAGCATTGAGTTCATCTCTTTTTAGCATATCTATCAGCATATCGATATCGTTCGGCAATATAGTTGGTAAAAACCCTAGATTTCCTGTGTTTATTCCTATAAAGGGGATATCTTTTGTCGAATGGTTTCTAATGGCACTGAGCATAGTACCATCTCCTCCAATTACAATAACAACATCAGGCTGATATTTTGTAGGGAAAAAACCGTTTTCCTTCAATAATCCAATTAATTTTTCTTTTACTTCCAAACTTGCCCGATTATTATTATTATGAATAAAAATTCTTCTCATAACATCCCCACCTATCAATTAAAATGATTGAAAACTCTTTTCCTATAATTTGATTTATGCAGCTTTTTAAACAGTTGCCCTCTAAATATCATTACAAAAGCCACATATATCAATATTAGCACGTTCGAAATATATGGAATCAAGCCTGCAGTAAATAACAATGCTGCGAGTCCTAATAAAAATACAGCATTTATTGAATACCACTGCAAATAATTTCTTTTTATAAAATTGAAATTATAAAAAAACATATCCCTTTCATCATAATCGGAAATGTAAATGATTTCCGGCATTGGATTAAAAAGAATAGCTATGATGAAAGGAAGAATAAATATATATTTTCCTAGCAAAACATCAATTCCCAACAACATCAACACATAAAAAGCTAAATTCACAATCAATACAAATATCCAGCTTTTTAATAAAAACACTTTAATTCCACTATAAAGATATTCATATTTGAAACGTTTATAATATATCGCTTGATAAAGCACATAAAAATAACTTGATAAAATAACAGCAAACACCAACCCTTGAAGCAATGACGTGAATATCCCAAGGTTGATGAACGAAACAACATATAGTAATATATAGTATGCTAAAAAATGTACCATGGGCACTATTAGCAGTAGTGGTAGTTTCTTTATCAGCTGCACTGAATTTATCCATGATTCTATAAATAAGTTCTTGATATCTTGTATTTTATTCATTTTGTTCATCTACTCCTATAATACCAAATTTATCATTCTTATAATCAAAATAACCAATCGTTTTTATCTTTTGATATGATTTTTCAAAAACATTGTAGCCAAAACTCATAATCTGTATGCTTTTGATTATTTCTTTTGCACTATGATTTTTAAATTGAGGCATTTTTTCTAAAATAAACTTTTCATCTTTAATCATTTCGTGAATCTCATGTCTAGGAATATCAATGTCCAACCTTCCAAAAAACTCTGTTTCTTTATATCTGCTTTTCCTATGATAATCCAGTTTCATCAATTCTTTGATTAAAGACAAATTCAACTCTTCTTTTTCTTCTAAAAATTGATAAAGAAATATAAATAAATCAATCAATTTATGTTTTTGTTCAAATAGTTTTCGCTTATTCCAAAACTTGCTGAAATCATCATAAAAATCAGATGGCGAATCGAACATCTCGACAACGTATTCAATAGTTGTTTCAAAATGATGCGAATTATAATAGTTTTCCAGCAGTTCCTCAATATCCTTTAAATAGATCAGATCGCAATATGATAGAAAATCATTGCTGAATATCTCATATGGAGGTTCACTGTCATATACATATCCGTACTTATCCTGTTCTCTTCTGATTTGACTTCCTTTCAACAGCTTTAAAAAGCCCAATTGAAAATGATCTGCTTTCAACGCATATACCTCGTCAAATGATTCCATAAACTCTTTTAATCCCTCATAGGGTAATCCGGCAATCAAATCTAAATGGATATGAATATTTTGAAGATCAATCAGCTCTTTTAAAGTAACTTTAATCTTATCGAAATATATATTTCTGTTGACCGCTTTTATAACGTTTTCATGCACACTTTGAATACCTACTTCAAATTGAACTAAATCTTTTCTAACATCTTTCAATAACTCAATCCAATCGTTATCAATAAGATTTGGAGATAATTCAAGATGAAAGGTTGTAAGTCCATTGTCATTATCGATCATATATTTGATAATCTCCAGGCTTCTTTTTTTATCAATATTAAATGTTCTATCGATGAATTTAACTATTTTCACTTCTTGATCCAAGAAAAGCTGAAGATCTTTTTTAACTAGATCAAGCGACTTGTATCTCACACCTTTGATAGTCGATGAAATACAATAAGAACAATTATAAGGACAGCCTCTCGACGATTCATAATACATCAACTTGGTTTTATCAAATGGTAAATCATATGGAAAAATCAATGAATCAATACTCATCAATGGACTTTTAGGCCCCATGACTATCTCTTCATTTTCGGCATATGCAACACCTGGCAAATAAATACCTTTTTCATCATTCTTTATCGCTTTTATTAAATTCTGAAAAGGAATTTCACCCTCTCCAAAAATTACATAATCTATAGAAGGCACTCTTTTAAGCACGTCCTTAGAATCATAACTTACTTCAGGACCACCTACTATAATTTTAATATTTGGATTTATTTTTTTTATGCTTTTGATGATTTCAACAGTCATGGCATAATTCCAAATGTAAATGGAAAAAGCGACTATATCGGGCTTACTCATAATTATTTTTTTAATAATAAAGTCTTTTCTCTGATTTATTGTAAAATCTTCAATGGATATATCGGCATCTGAAATTTGCAATGAATATTTATATAAATACCTTATCGCCAAATTAGAATGTATATATTTTGAATTTAAGCTTGTAATAAATACTTTCATAATAATCTCCCTTGTGAATATTCTATGTAATTATAACATATTTATGCTATACTATTGGTGAATAAATGAACTGGAGGTGTTTTTGTGGCAATAATGTCATCTAGATTAATACGACATGAAATATGTAAAGATGAACTTAAAAAAATGGGTGCTCGCGTTATCGATATTCAAGGTGTAATGTCTCTTGTGAAATTCAATATCAACGGGACAATTATTTCATATATTTATCATTTAAATGATGATAACTCATTCTTTTTAGAACGAATCAAACCTTACTCGATGCCTGTCGGCAATTATGAATCTGAAGAAGAAATCATTGATGTCATCAAAATTGATATTGCACAATTTAAAAATGCAATGCATAGTCATAACTTCAGCAGGTTTATCGAATTAGATTATAACATAGCTAAGCTCGTGCGTTTATTTGAAGATTTATACCTTTATTATAATATCAAAGAAAAAGACTTGGATATTATGGATAATGAAATACACCTTCTTCTAAATATCATTAAAAAAATCAAGAATAATTCCGAAAGAGTATTCTTTGACAAAGATCCCGACGTACTTACAAACAACATTGAATATGATCATCCAAAACTTGATAAAGAATAAAACAAAAGGGAACTGTCGGGAAATATTTTTTTTATACTTGACAGTTTCAACGAAAAATACATAAATGCATTTGGCAGATAATTTTATCTTTCAAATGCATTTTTTACGTTTTTGCATAAAAAAATAGGCACAACAAAACAAGTTGCTTACCGGAATGTATTCACAACAATATACCATTCGC
Organism: Eubacteriales bacterium; assembly: GCA_030625285.1. GTDB lineage: Bacteria > Bacillota > Clostridia > Peptostreptococcales > Acidaminobacteraceae > DAOURC01. The sequence goes on along the minus strand of DAOURC010000013.1, from coordinate 4,618 downwards.
CAACTATAGAAGTTATACTGAATTTAGTAGTTGAAACTTTTGAATTGAGCAAAGAAGAAATACTAGAGATAAAATACAACCTATAGTTATAACAACCCCTGATTATCATCAAGGGTTGATTTTCATCTCAAAATTCTCTCTACTTCTTCGATACTCTCCATCACAAAAATCTTATCCAGTACCTTTTCCAAATCATTTGAATCACTCATAAAAATCATCATTTCCAGTTTTTTTGATATTGTACCAAATCTATTATTGAGCACTTTAATTAAAAACTCTGCTTTTCCTTCCGCTTTTCCTTCCATTTTTCCTTCCGCCATCCAGGTTTGTGCCAATGTCATAGCCATTTTACCTCCTCTACCGTCAATCTTACCGATATCTTTAGCCAATACTCTTATATTTTCTTTGTTGAAATCTTCTTTCACATTTACTACATATGTAAGTATAGACAAATAATAATCCTCATCTTGATGAACCTCTCTATATATAGAGACCAATCTTTTTTCAAGTAATTCTCCACTTATTCTCATTATATCCCTAAAGATCATAAGCGTCCACTTGAGTTTCGCCACTCCTTTTATCTCTTCATCAGTCATATCTGACACATTGAAGAGAAACACTTCGTAACGCGGAACATATCTCTTATTCTCTGGCGACAGTTCATCATATCCGTATATCTTGTCTTCAAGACACAGATTTTCTTCCCATTTTTCTTTTCCATGATAAAATACTATAGGAAACACTATAGGTAATTTCTCATTTTTTCCTTTCTTCCTCCATATCTCCAAAACATAAGTCAGCATCTGAACGGTCACATTACCATCCTTATAACTTTTATGTTCAAAAAGAAAATATACATATTCTCTTTTCCCCAACGACTCAACCTCAAACAATAAATCGCTAAAATACTCTTTTAACTCACCATTGACGAATGAATCCTTTTTCAGTTTCAAAGTATCTAAATCATATTTTTTCATAATTTCTCTCGGTATATAATTCTCAAAGAGATTCTTTACTACCGCTTTATCAGAGAATACACTTTTAAAGAACCTGTCGTGACTGTTTACAAGTTTGATATCCATCACTCCCTTAGATTACATAAAAATATTATAATAAGGTAGCAACAATTACTATGAATATACATGCTTATTCCTTGATGTAAGTCATATTAATCCAGATTATATTGTATTTCTTTTTCAAACCCGTTAATTCATCTGCACAACTTAACCCATGATTATTATTTTAGATTACGCAGTCCGAATGGCGAAATCACAGCACGGGAGTATATACTATAACTTTAAAAAAGTAACGAATCTCATTTGAGGTTCGTTACTTTTTATGATCTTTTATTTATTATATCAGCTATCTATTTCCCGACAGCCCTTTTTTACATTTTTTCAGGAGCTTTTAATCCTATCAGATATAGTCCGTTTTTTATAGTTTGACGTACCGCATCCACCAATAGCACTCTTGCCTTGGTCAATTCTTTGTCATCTGTAATAATTGGATTGTCATGATAGAAACGATTGAATCCCTGCGCAAGGTCTACAGTATATCGAGTAATAATCGACGGTTCGTTTTTATCGGCAGCAGAAATTACGACTTCAGAAAACTTGTTTAACGTCCTTATTACTTCAACGCTTCTTTCATCATTCAAAAGACTGAAATCAACATCTAATTCAACTTCACTATCAACTTTTTTTAGTACCGAACACGCTCTTGCATGAGTGTATTGTACATAAGGCCCAGTTTCCCCTTCAAAGCTTAGTGTTTGTTCCCAACTAAAAGTATAATCCTTAATGCGGTTGTTTGATAGTTCTTGGAATACAACAGCACCAACACCCACATCTTTAGCGACTTCCTCTTTATTTTCTAAATTCGGATTCTTTTCATTGATGATTTTCAAAGTCTGTTCTGAAGCTCTATTCAGCACATCCTCTAGAAATACTACTTTTCCTTTTCTAGTTGACAAAGAACCTTCTTCTAGTGAAATTGTACCGAATTCAACATGGATACAATCTTTTGCCCACTCGTGATCCATAAGTTCGATAATTTTAAACCACTGCTTAAAGTGTAGATGTTGCTGAGAACCGACAACGTAAATGTTTTTATAAAAATCGTAATTCTTTTTTCGATAAAACGCCGCAGCTAAATCTCTTGTGATATAGAGAGAAGAACCGTCCTGTTTTGTTATCAATGCAGGTGGCATATCATATTCCGACAAATCTACGATTTCCGCACCTTGATCCTTCTTCAGGATATCTTTTGATCTCATCTCTTCTAATACAGCCGGCATTTTATCAGAGTAAAAACTCTCCCCAGCAAACGAATCGAAGTGAACTCCCAACATTTTATACACACGGTTGAATTCTTCTAATGATTCATCTCGTATCCACTTCCATAACTCATATGCTTCTTCATCGTCGTTCTCAAGTTTATTGAACCACATTCTAGCTTCTTGATCCAATTCAGGGTTGATTTCAGCTTCCTGATGAAATTTAACATATAATTTTAGAAGCTCAGGAATAGGATCACTTTCAATCGTCTCTTTATCTCCCCACAACTTGAACGCTACAATAAGTTTACCGAACTGAGTTCCGTAATCGCCTAAATGATTTATCGCAACAGCATCATAACCTAAGAATTTATAAATTCTATAAAGAGAATTTCCTATCATCGTACTTCTTATATGACCGATATGAAAAGGTTTTGCAATGTTTGTTGAAGAGAACTCCACAATCGTCGTCTTGTTTTCTCCAAGATTTGACGCTCCGAACTCATCTTTTTCAGTTTTTATTTTTGTCAATATCTCTTTAGCCAATGTTGCTTTTGATATTGTAAAGTTTACATAACCGCCCTCAGCTGAAATCTTTTCGAAATTTTCATCTACATTTAATTTTTCAGCAAGTTCCTTGGCAATCATATTCGGTGCTTTCCTGAAAATTTTAGCAAGTTTAAAACAAGGAAAAGCTAAATCTCCCATATGAGAGTATTTTGGCACTTCAAAGTTTTCTTCAATTTCCTCATTGTTCATAGATTCAATATGCTCATTTAATACCTTAGCTGCAATATTTTTAAAATCTAACATAAAATCCCCCCTCTTTAAATAAAAAAATCCCTTGAAAAATTCAAGAGACGAATATCATCCGCGGTACCACTCTTATTAGTATACACTCACTTTAACCCGATAATGGCGGGTGAACCATAGCAAAGCTAAACCTAAAAAGTTCTATTCAATAAAATATTTCTAACGGGCTTGCACCTTTTCCCATCTCGCTTCAAACACCATTTTATCTACTCTCTTTCATCGTCGGCAAATATTGAAATTTGAAATAAGTTTAACATATAAATATTTTTCTTTCAAGTTTTAAGCAAAAGAATTATAATACTATCAGGTGATTATATGAATTTTAAGAAAACGTACTCGAATTACATTGCAGGAATCAATATTATCATATTTATAATAATGTTGATTTATGATCCATCATTATCCACTAATACTTTAATAAAATTCGGAGCCAAGTCTAATTTCAGCATTGTAGATTTGCAATTTTTCAGGCTTTTGACTCCAATGTTTTTACATGTGAATTTCTATCATCTGTTATTTAACACCATCGCCCTATATATAATTGGAAATCAAGTAGAAACCATCATGGGTAAAAAGAAATTCTTGATTATTTACTTTGTTTCGGGAATCATCGGATCCATGGGAAGTTTTATCGCCAATGACTATGTAGCTGCCGGTGCTTCAGCCGGTATATTTGGACTGATGGGAACTCATGTATATTTATTTCTTTACAATCGTGTGGGATATAAAAAATTCTTTGGAAATGATTTTTTAATATTGATCGGCATCAATATTGTCTATGGACTAGTTAATCAAAACATCGACAATGCTGCCCATATCTTTGGATTGATTGGAGGTCTCGTTGTTACTTTTTACATAGGAAAACAGATTTCATCTTTTAAAATCAATCAAAAGACTGTTGCAACAGGCGTAATAATTGTAATCGTCCTTTTATTCGGCATTAAGTTTAACGCCTACAAATATTCCGGAGACTACTATTTACGTAAAAGTATTTATGAAATTAGAAATAGCGACTTTGAATCCGCATATCATCTGATTATTGAAGGGTTGCAAAAACATCCTGATGATGAAGAGTTATTAGAACTTTTCAACTTATTTATCGCCACAAAAAACTAGACCTTGGATTATCCAAGGTCTTTTTCACTCATTATCAATATTCCATTGTTTTTCAACATTTCTGCAGCTTTGCCCATTCCTTTGATTTCCACTCCGCTAAAGGTTCCATCGTAGATTATACTTACTCCACAAGACGGGCTTTTTTCTTTTAAAATCGCGTGAGTACAATTAAACATTTTTGCAATTTTCAAAGCTTCATTAGCACCCTTTTCAAACTGCTTAGTAACATCTCCATCAAATTCAGTTATTACCAAATCCCCGCTGATTTCGGATTTGGGTCTTGGTGTACAAAGACCTCCTAGTTGTTCTGGGCATGCAATAATAAATTCTTTATCTTTTAGAAAAGTCACTACTTCTTCATTATAATTATTTTCCCCATTGTATTTGCAATTAATTCCTACCAAACAACCACTG
>DAOURC010000179.1 GCA_030625285.1 Eubacteriales bacterium | reverse complement strand
GTAAATTTGGGATAATGCTTGTATACAAACTGCCCGGTCCTACAATTATCAAATCCGCTTCCTCTATCGCTTCTAAAACCCCAGTTGTCGGATCTGGCCTCGCAGGAATTATATCGATGGATTCGATTCTTGATTTGTTTTTTAAAACTTCGTATGGGATTTTTGATTCTCCCTTGACATAATGATCATTTTCTAGTTTTGCCATCAAATGGACATTCTCAGTTGTCACCGGCAGCACTCTGCCGTTGATTGCGATGATTTCTCCTACTTTTAATACCGCATCATTAAAATCTTTAGAAATACCCATCATAGCTGCAATCATCAGGTTTCCAAATGACTGCCCTTTTAAACTACCATTTTCAAATCTATAATTAAAAAGTTCCTCCAGAATCGGCTCCACATCAGAAAGAGCTATAAGACAAGCACGAATATCGCCCGGCGGCAGCATTCCTAAATCCTCTCTCAATACACCTGAACCTCCTCCATCATCTGCAACAGTCACAATCGCAGTAATGTTAGAAGAAATCTTTTTTAAACCTCTCAAAATAATAGATAGCCCAGTTCCACCACCTATTACAACAATTTTTGCATCTTCCATTTTAAACCTACCTTCTCATATCTCTGTGAATTGAGTTGACGCTTAGTCCCTTGCTCTTTAATTTTTCTTCAATCAAATACACAAAGGTCACACTTCTATGATTTCCACCAGTACAGCCAATCCCTATGATAATTTCATTTTTTCCCTCTCCTTGAAAATGAGGAATTAAAAATTCAATCATATCAGTCATTTTATCAAGCATTGTCGCACTAATATTTGAATTCATAACATAGTCTCTAACTTCTTTATTTAAACCTGTTTTTTCTCTTAGCTGATCAACATAAAACGGATTGGGTAAAAATCTAAGATCAAACAACATATCAACATCGAGAGGAATTCCCTTTTTAAATCCAAAAGACTCTAAAACAATCTTTAATTCAGCTGATTTTTTTGGTTGAAACATCTTTTTTATATGCTCCCTTAGATGGTGGATGTTCATATTACTCGTATCAATAATATAATCAGCTTTCTCTTTAATATCTTTAAGCTTGTCTCTTTCAAGTTTAATACCGTCGATCAATGTTCCGTCACTGCTATAAGGGTGACTTCTTCTACTTTCTTTATATCTATTGCGTATAGATTCATCACTAGCTTCCAAGTATAGAATTTCTACTCTTTCTACCTTTTTCTTTATGTGCATTATTGAATTTTCCATTTCATCAAACAACTTACCCGCTCTCAAATCTATACCAAAAGCAATACGATTTATTTCTTCGTCAGCACGGGAACTGATCTTGATAAAATCCCCCATTAAATTAGGAGGCAAGTTATCGATACAATAATACCCGATGTCTTCTAAACTTTTTATAACCGAACTTTTTCCTGCTCCAGATAATCCAGTAACAATTAATACTCTCATAATTATTCCTCACTTATATTGACAATACGATTAAGATCCAAACCGACATTTTGTGCTTTTTTTAATGCAATTTCAAATTTACCAACATTTTTTGGCCTGTGTGCATCCGAACCAATAACAAATCCAACATCTGTCGCCATGCATATTTTTATCTCATCTTCCGTTAAATGGCCATGCGAATTGTTTATCTCCAGCAAAGTCCCTTTCTTTTCGGCGGCCTTGGCTATTTGAAGTATATCTACCGGTCCTTTTGCACCTGGATGAGTCAATATATCTATTTTGTTATTTTCAATAGCGTGGCATATCGACTCTGTATTTAATAATTTTGTTCTTTCCTCAAAAAACTTTGTAAATTTATAAAGAAAATTTAAAAGATGAATCTCTCCATCCCTGAATAATTTCTTTGGATTAGATCCAAAGTGATAACCGCATAAAATCAGATCATAATAATCTTTATATTCATCATAGACATCAATCGTTCCATCCAAACCCAGAACATTTGCCTCAATAGCATAAAGAATTTCTATCTCAGGATATTTAAACTTAAGTTCGTCAATTTCACTTCTTGCTATCTGGATATTTTTTTTATTTATTCCAAATCCTAAATGTCCAGGTCCATGATCACTAATCGCAATAGTTTTTAATCCTTTTTTTATTGCAGCTTTGATATTATCCTCAATAGTTCCTTTTCCGTCACTGTAAATTGTATGCGTGTGAAAATCTTTAATCATCTTCATACTGATCCCTCTCAATAATTTTAACTTCAGGTTCTAAATCTACAGAATATTTCTCCTTGACTGTCTTTCTAACAATTTCCATTAAAGTGATTACATCTTCATAAGTCGCATTATCTACATTCACTATGAAACCACTATGCAATTCACTGACCATAGCTCCTCCATGAACCAATCCTTTTAAACCGGCATCTTGAATAAGCTTACCTGCATAATAACCCTCAGGTCTTTTAAAAGTACTTCCAGCGCTAGGTAAATGTACCGGTTGCTTTGTTGTCCTTTTTTCATCAAGCTCATCCATCAGAGCATAAATATCATGAGAATTCCCATTCTCCATTTTGAATTTTGCACTTATAACAATATGGCCTTTATCTTTTATCACACTTCTTCTATACCCAAAGTCCAGTTCCCCATTCTTAAAAATCATGAGATTTCCATTTTGATCTATTGCAGTAGCTTCGACAATAACATCTTTCATCTCTCCACCATAGGCACCTGCGTTCATAACCACCGCTCCGCCTATCGAACCTGGAATGCCGGATGCAAACTCCAAACCAGTCAATGTTGCCTTAGCAGCCAATTTACTCACTTTTGACAACAATGCTCCGGCTTGAGCATAAACGATATTTCCTTCAATATGAATATCAGAAAATTGCTTCGATATTTTAATTACAATTCCATTATATCCATCATCAGGAAACAAAACATTCGTTCCATTCCCAAGAATATAATGCTTTATATTGTT
>DAOURC010000029.1 GCA_030625285.1 Eubacteriales bacterium | reverse complement strand
ATGGAGAAAAAATTGGTACCGAAATAAGGAGGAGTTTTTAATGGAAAACAATATTCAAGATTTTTTGAAAATTAAGATGGAAAAAACTATTCAAGTGTTAAAAGATGATTTGCATAGCATTAGAGCTGGAAGAGCAAACCCTGCATTGTTAGATCATATAACTGTAGAGTATTACGAAGTAGATACTCCGCTTAAACAATTGGCGAATATTTCAGTTCCTGAACCTAGAATGTTATTAATTCAGCCATATGATCCAACTATCATTAAATTGATCGAAAAAGCTATTTTAGTTTCCGACTTAGGAATAAATCCTTCCAATGACGGTAAAAGCATTCGCCTTGGTTTGCCTATTTTAACGGAAGATCGAAGGAAAGAATTGGCCAAATTAGTTAAAAAAGTTGGGGAAAATTCTAAAATCGCTTTACGAAATGAAAGACGAGATGCAAATGATAAATTGAAAAAGCAAGAAAAAGCTAACGAAATCACTGAGGATACTCTAAAATCGATTGAAAATGGTGTGCAAAAAATGACAGATAAATATGTGGCTATAATTGACGACCTTGTTAAACAAAAAGAATCAGAAATTATGGAACTTTAAATGATTCCTGATGTCAGAGCTTTGAAAATAGATGAAGCGCGACGGAAAATTTATGAATACGATAAGAATTTAAATATTGTCATTAGTGAAACTGTCGATAGAAGGGATAAAGAACACTTTAATTATAATATTTCTGAAACGATAGTTATCGCTCAAAAAAACATTGAAAAAGAAGTGCATTTACTTGTAGCTTATACAAACCTTCAATTATAGGAGGATATATATGGACGAACAGTTAAAAATTCCAATTCATGTAGCGTTTATAATGGACGGCAATGGTCGTTGGGCAAAAAAAAGGTTTTTACCAAGAACTATGGGACATAAAGCGGGTACTGAGAATTTACGAAGTATCATTACTTATGCAAAGAACGTTGGGATTAAACATGTAACTTTTTATGCTTTTTCAACTGAGAATTGGAAAAGATCAAAGGATGAAATTCAAGCACTGATGAATTTGCTTTTAGCTTATTTAAGAAAAGAAACTAAAACTTTTTTAAAAGAAGGAGTTAAATTAAATATAATTGGTGATATGAGTAGTTTTCCTGAAGAACTCCAAAAGGAAGTTGCTAATTCCGTGGAAGCCACTAAAGGCAATGATAAAATTTATGTCAATATCGCTTTGAATTATAGCGGCAGAAGTGAGATAGTAAGAGGTATCAACGAGATTCTTTTGGATGATAATGTTAAATGTGTTACAGAAGATAGTTTTAATAATTATCTATATACCAAAGATATACCAGATCCAGATTTTTTGATACGAACCAGCGGTGAATTAAGGCTTAGCAATTTCCTTTTGTGGCAATTGGCATATACCGAGTTGTATTTCACAGATGTTTTTTGGCCGGATTTCAATGAAGCTGAATTTAAAAAGGCTTTGGTAGAATATACTAATAGAGACAGACGCTATGGAGGACTCTCGGATGATTAAAAGACTTATAAGCTCGATTATAGCACTGCCGATATTTTTCTTTATACTTCTACAAGGTGGGTTGGTGCTTCAAATTGCTACTTTTGTAGTTGTTGGAATTACACTTTATGAATATTATTCATCTACCGGCATTTTAAATTTTTATACTTTTTTAGGTGGGTTGTTGACTACTACTTATTTATATTTTATCGGCTTTGCTTATTTTGAAATATATTTGATTATATTGTTGTTTGTATTTTTGCTTGCAGGATTGAATTCGAAAAAACTTAATATTGAAAAAATAGGAATTTTTCAAATTTCAATATTCTATATCATTGTTCCAATTTATCTACTTAATTTGATAGCAAGTTCAAAATTCCCTATGATGATATGGTTGATTTTTGTTATTGCATGGGGTTCTGATACCTTTGCATATTTTATCGGTAGAATATTTGGAAAACATAAATTGGCGCCTGTGATAAGTCCTAAAAAAACCATCGAGGGATCAATTGGCGGTGTATGTGGATCTGTTTTAATCAGTTTGATTTTTTATTATTATTTCGATTTGCAGCTATTGTCGTCGGTGTATGTGTTTTCAATATTTGTATTTATCACAACGATACTGTCCCAACTTGGAGATTTGATAGCCTCGAAAATCAAAAGGACATTTAAAATAAAAGATTTTGGCTTCATAATGCCTGGGCATGGTGGCATGTTGGATAGGTTTGATAGTGTGCTGATTATCATACCGATTATATATTTGTTCATTACTCTTAAGGCCTAGGCTTTAAGAGTTTTTTTATGTTATAATGTGAGATGATTAAATAAGTAGGTGGTTAAGATGAAAAAAATAGGTATTTTAGGCTCAACAGGTTCTATCGGCACTCAAACGATAGATGTAATTAAAAAAGATAAAGAATCATATAAAGTAATCTTTATAAGCGGTCATAGGAATATTGAGCTTTTAAATAAGCAATGTTTAGAATTCAACCCCGAGTATGTTGTCATTACAGATTACGAATCTTATAATAAAGCGAAAACGATGAATTTCGATGCGACTTTATTATATGGTATGGATGAAATTCTAAATCTGATCAATAAAGAAAGAATCGATATTCTACTTAATGCATTGGTAGGAAACATCGGACTTTTACCAACATATGCTGCTGTAAAAAACAATGTGACATTAGCACTTGCCAATAAGGAGTCTTTAGTAACGGCCGGTCATATTGTCATGAAAGAAGTTTATAATAACAATAGCGTCATATTGCCGGTGGATTCAGAACATAGTGCGATTTTTCAGAGTCTTCAAGGCGACGATATTTCAAGTGTCGAAAAATTGATTTTGACGGCATCTGGTGGGCCGTTTCGAACCTTGTCGAAAAATGAAATTTCAAATAAAAAAGCTTATGAAGCATTGAAACATCCAAACTGGGATATGGGTAGAAAAATAAGCATCGATTCTGCGACTTTAGTTAACAAAGGTTTAGAAGTTATCGAGGCAAAGTGGTTATTCGACATCGTTCCAGAAAACATCGAAGTGGTCGTTCATCCTCAGAGCGTTATTCATTCGTTGGTGCAGTATAAGGATTCTTCGATAATCGCTCAAATGGGCAGACCGGATATGCGATTGCCTATCCATTATGCACTTAATTATCCAGATCGAAAGCCGATAAATTTAGAGAGATTCGATTTTATGAAATTTAATCAGTTAACCTTTGAAGAACCTAGAAGAGATGCGTTTCCTGGACTGGATTTAGCATATCATTCAATAAAAAAGGGAGATTCGTTTCCGACTATTTACAATACTGTAAACGAAGTAATGGTTCACCATTATTTAAGAGAAAAGATTAAATTTTATGATATTACAGATACAATTGAAAAAGAATTAATGAATCATAGAAGAATTATAAACCCGACTATAGAAGATATTATTGCTTTAGATGAAGAAATAAGAAAAAGATTAGGATAGGAGAATTAGATATGTTTACGACAATTGTTAGTTTTATTATTGTTTTTGGAGTAATAGTTATATTTCACGAGGGTGGTCATTTTGCTTTAGCCAAGTTGAACGGCATAAAAGTCAATGAATTCAGCGTTGGTTTCGGACCCAAAATTTACAGTAAAAAAAAGGGCGAAACCGATTATTCAGTTAGGGCGTTTCCGATTGGCGGATTTGTGAAAATGGATGGTGAAGACGGATTTTCTGAGAATCCTAGAGGTTTTTCAAATCAAGGACCTTTAAAGAGATTATCGGTAATAATAGCTGGACCGTTGATGAATTTTGTTCTAGCAGTTTTACTGCTAAGTATTATTTCTTTCAATATCGGAATTCCCACTACTACAGTAGAGGAAGTTTTTGCAGGTAAACCGGCTTCCATGTCTGGTATTTTACCTGGAGATGAAATTAAAACAATCAACGATATTGAGATAAAATCATGGTCGGATGTTTCGAGTGCGATCGCGAGTTCTGAAGATGAAATATATATGACTGTTGATAGAAATGAAAATTTATTGAATTTTCATATCACTCCAGTCATAGAAGAAGAAACAAATCGCAAAATTGTAGGAATATTACCTACTATAGAAAAATCGTTATTCAAATCCATTTCTGCCGGTTGGAATCAGATGGTGTTTATATGTAAAAGTATTTTTGGATTTTTAGGTGATATGATATCTGGCAATCAAGTGGAAGGCGAGGTAATTGGGCCTGTTGGAATAGTAGGTATTATTGGAGAAGCTGCGAATACAGGAATTATGTCGCTGTTATTTATTGCAGCGTATTTATCGATAAATTTAGGAATAATAAACTTGCTTCCATTTCCAGCTTTAGATGGCGGAAGACTTATTTTTATAATACTGGAAATAGTTAGAGGGAAACCTGTTCCTCCAGAGAAGGAAGGATTTGTTCATTTTATAGGATTTGCCATACTTATGGGTTTAATGGTATTTATTTTATTAAAAGATATAGTTAGACTTTTTTAGGAGTGTTATATATGAAAAAGATAAAAAAAGAAGTGCAAGTCGGGAATGTTTTAATTGGGGGAAATAATCCAATTGTAATCCAATCGATGACTACCACAAAAACTCAGGATGCAAAAGCGACTATAAATCAGATTTTAGAGCTTGAAGAAGCTGGGTGTGAAATTGTTCGCGTTGCTGTTCAGGATATGGATGCTGCCAAGGCAATCAAGGAAATTAAAAAAGAAATTCATATTCCCTTAGTTGCTGATATTCATTTTGATTATAGGCTGGCTATTGAATCGATCGATAATGGAATAGACAAGATCCGAATAAATCCGGGGAATATCGGAGCGAAGTGGAAGGTAAAAGAAATAGTCGATCGCATTAGCGACAAAAACATACCTATAAGAATAGGTGTGAATTCTGGCAGTATAGAAGATTACCTTATTGATAAATACAAAGGACCGACACCGAAAGCGATGGTGGAAAGTGCTTTGAACCACATAAAAATACTTGAAGATTTGAATTATGATCAAATTGTATTGTCATTGAAATCATCTGATGTGATTAAAACAATCGAGGCCTATAAATTAATTCATTCAAAATCGAATTATCCTCTTCATCTAGGTGTTACAGAGGCTGGAACTCTATTGGGAGGAACCATAAAATCGGCTCTTGGAATCGGGAACCTTTTATTGAGCGATATAGGAGACACCATTCGAGTTTCGCTTTCGGCCGATCCGGTTGAGGAGATAAGGGTTGCTAAAATGATTTTACAAGATCTCGATTTACGGTTGTTTGGTCCTAAACTTATCGCATGTCCCACATGTGGTAGGACCAACATAAATATAATCGAGATTGCAAATCGCATAGAAAAAGCATTGGAATCAGTAAAAAAACCGATAACAGTTGCTGTTATGGGGTGTATAGTAAACGGCCCCGGTGAAGCAAAAGAAGCTGATATAGGGATAGCTGGAGGCATAGGTGAAGCCTTGCTGTTTAAAAAGGGGAAACCGATAAGAAAAATCAAGGAAGAAAATATCGTTAAAGAATTATTAGAAGAAATAGAAAAATTATAGGGGAATAATATGTCGAATGATTTTAAAAAAATACTTGGAAACACACTAGACGATCCTAAGGTTTTTAGTCAAATAGTCTTTGATAAAAATAGCAATATGCTGAAATTCATACTTGCAGAGAATCATCAATTGACCCAGTTGTCGATACAAGGGTTGATTGAAGATATCCAAGCGGCGTTGCCGTATATCGATTCTGTAAAATTTGAAGGATCAAAGAGAGAAACAACTCCTTCAAACGACCCTTTAGATCTTTGGAAGGTTATTGTTGTGGAGTCGACTAAGAAGATGCCGGTTATTCAACAATTATTATTGGAATCGAATAGAAGAGAAGTGGGCAATGAAATCATCATTACATTGGACAGTGAAATGTCTATAAATATGATTAAGAATAATAAGATAGATAATTTGATTAAAAATAAATACAGCGAAAAATATGGAATCGGCATCAATATACAATTCCATATCGATCACGAAGATAAATTAGAGATGTTTAGTAATGAACGTGAAACAAAGGAAAGAGAGATTGTTAAAGAAGCTCTAAAAGAAACCAATGTAAATGAAAGTAAAAAAACTGTCAAAAGCATTTCTGGCTCTGTGATTTATAAACGCATGACAAAAGGCGCTGTAGAAAAAATATGTGATATCAATCAAGAAGAGACTAAAACGCTTGTTCATGGTAAAGTATTCGATAAAGAAAAAAGAGAATTAAAGGGCGGAAAAATTCTAGTGACATTATCTATCACGGATTTAACCGACTCCATAGGCGTGAAACTATTCTTGACGAAGAAAGATGTCGAGCAATTTTATGAAAGTATTATCGTTGATGAGTATTATGCTTTTGAAGGAACAATAAGGTATGATACCTTTGGAAAAGAATTGATTTTGTTTCCAAACGCCATTAATAAATTGAGGAACAAGGAGATAGTAAGAGAGGATAACGCTCCTGAGAAAAGAGTTGAATTGCATCTTCATACAAACATGAGTGAAATGGATGGAATCACCCCTGTTAAAGATTTAGTTGCAAGAGCTAAGGAATGGGGACACCGCGCTGTAGCTATTACTGATCATGGTATAATACAGGCATTTCCTGATGCGATGGATGCTGCAAAAAAACACGATATTAAAGTTATTTATGGAGTAGAAGGGTACCTCTTTGACGATATGAGTAAAATGATCGGCAATGCAAATGATTTGGATTTAAATCAAGAATTTATAATTTTTGATATTGAAACGACGGGTTTTTCGTATACTGCGGATAAAATCATTGAAATCGGTGCAGTGAAAATAAGAAACAAGGAAATTGTGGATAGTTTTAATATATTGATCGATCCCGAAGTAGCGCTTCCACCCAAAATTATTGAATTGACAGGTATAACAGATGAAGATTTGAAGAATAAAAAAACTATCGACGCTGCGTTGCCTGAATTTTTGGATTACATTGGAGATTTACCGGTTGTTGCACATAATGCCGACTTCGATACAAGTTTTATCAAATTCAATTGCAAGAAATTTGATTATAAGTTTGAGAATATTATTATAGATACACTAAAATTAAGCAGGATATTACTTAAAAGTATTAAAAGGCATAAGTTGAGCAGCCTCGTCAAATATTACGGGATAGTTTTGGAAAATCATCATAGAGCGGTGGATGATGCTGTTGCTACAGCGAAAATTTTCATCAACCAGCTAAATGATTTAGAAAACAAGGGAATATATATACTCTCGGATGTCAATAGTATTCAGATCGACGATAAAAACTTGAACTCTAGAGAATTTTTTCATGTTACGATCCTGACGCAAACACAAAGTGGTTTGAAAAATTTATACAATTTGATTTCAGAATCGCATTTGAATTATTATTATAAAAAACCAAGGTTGCCGAAATCACTGATAAACAAGTACAAAGATGGTTTATTGATAGGTAGCGCATGTGACTCGGGTCAAATATATCAAGGATTCATCAAGGGGCTTCAACCTGAAGAAATGCTTGAGACTGCGAAGTTTTATGATTACTTTGAAATTCAACCTATTGCAAATAGCTACCATCTGATAAAAAACGGTAAATTGAAAGTGAGCAGTACAGATGATATCAAAACCT
>DAOURC010000149.1 GCA_030625285.1 Eubacteriales bacterium | reverse complement strand
CCTTCTCTCTTTTGTATTTTACAAGATTTATTGCAATAAAAGGCAATATTGTTTTCACTGATAAGTTGAATATTTATATTCTTATATCGAATCAACAACAAAACATTATTCAGTGTATGATCTATTCTGCCGCCTAAGAATCCGACTACATGAACGATTTCAGGCTTCAGCTCTTCAACTTTCATAAAAGCCAATTCAGAATCCGTCTCATCTTTTTCCGGATTATACGACTCGATCTCTGCAATCTTTCTATATTTTGTCAATAATTCCAAATCGATTGAATCAAAATCTCCTATTAATAGGTTTGGCTTTAGATCAAGAGGCTCAAGGTGCTTCGCTCCACCATCTACTGAAATGATATAATCATACGAATCCAACAACTTTTCATCAATTTGATTATAATCATCGACATTTCCACTACCTAATAATAAGATATTCATTACAATCCCCTTAATTCTTCAATTGTCTTTTCATATTCATCTGACTTGAAAACAGCCGATCCAGCTACTAAAACATCTACACCCGCATCAATAATCATTTGAGCGTTTTCAATATTCACTCCACCATCGACTTCAATCAAATAATTATAGTTGTATTTTCCCCTCAACTCTTTTAGTAAACGTATTTTGTCTAAAGTATAGGGAATAAATTTTTGTCCTCCAAAACCAGGATTTACCGACATGATTAGAACTAAATCCAGTTCAGGCAATAGATGCTCTATTGAACTTACAGGCGTAGCTGGATTAAGTGAAATTCCAGCTTTTATTCCTAACGACTTGATAAGCTGAATGCTTCTGTCGATATGATTACCCGCTTCTTGATGAATAGTAATATAATCCGCACCAGCTGATGCAAAATCATTAATATAGTAATCAACATTCTCAATCATCAAATGAACGTCGAACGGCATGTTTGTAATTTTTCTAATGCTTTTTACAATCGGCTCACCAAATGAAATATTCGGCACAAAATGGCCATCCATTACATCAATATGAACCCAATCCGCTTTAGCCTTTTCAATTGATTTTATTTCTTCGCCAAGTATGCTGAAATCGGCCGATAATATAGATGGAGCAATTTTAATCATTAATATCTTTCCTTTCTACTCGCTATTTCGTTATAAATATATAAATACGAATCATATCTTTTCTTACTTATAGTCCCATTTGCAACTTTTTCAATTACTACACATTTAGGCTCATTTATATGTCTGCAATCCGCAAATTTGCACGGTTTTGATAAATCATTGAATTCTCTATAGTATAGTGCTAAAACATCTGCATTTATCATAGATAAATCCAACGAAGTAAATCCAGGTGTATCTAAAACAAATCCACCGAAATCGAGTTCAATTAATTCAGAATGCCTAGTAGTATGCTTTCCTCTGCTGATTTTTTCGCTTATTTCCCCTACTTTCAATTCAAGTCCGGGTTGCAATAAATTCGTAAGAGAAGATTTCCCAACACCAGAAGGGCCAGCAAAGACATTTATATGATCTTTCATCACAGATCTAAGCTCTTCGATTCCTATATTTTCTTTTACACTCGTCAACACCACGGTGTAACCGGCATTTTTATAAATATCCCTAATTTCATTTATATCTTCAATATCGACAAGTTCAATTTTATTAAAGCATATTATCGGCTCCAAGTTATTACTTTCAGCCAATATAATTAGTTTATCAAGTAAAATATAATTGGGATTCGGTTTTTTAACTGCCATGGTAATAATAACTTGTTCTACATTGGCAACATTCGGTCTCAAAAGTTCTACATGTCTTTCCTTTATTTCAACGACATATCCCTTAGCATCTTGTTCTGATATAACATCTATCGTCGCAAAGTCTCCTACCAATGGTTTTATGTTTTTATTTCGAAAAAGTCCCCTTGCGCGGCACTCATATATTTTTTTATTTACATCGACATAATAAAATCCGCCGATTCCCTTGATAATTATTCCATCTAATTTCATTCTACAAAATTCCCTTGAATCGATCTATAAAAAACATCACCATAATAGATATTTAAAGTTACTTCACCGCTAGATGTCAATTCGACAATAAAACTTCCTTCGCTCTTATCATGCTTTCTTTCGTAAACAACTGAAGTGTTACCATCTTTGACAATTTCTATTCTAACAGTCTCAATATCATTTGCAAAATCGTCGGTGTAGAATTTAAATGGAAGAGTTACCATTTTTTCCGGCGGTAGTCCTAAGCTTCTTGTAACATCGATTTTAGTGCCAGGATAGATTATGGTTCCTTGAGGAATGCTCTGTGATGAAATCAAGTCTGCATCATAATCAGAATACACATACTCAGTTAAATTTAGAGATATATTTTTCCCTTCAAATCTAGATAACGCTTCTTCAAAAGTCAATCCAGTTATCGTAGGCATAATATACTCCTGCTCTGAAGTTCCTTGAGATATGATTAAATCTATGACCCCGCCTATTTCAATCTCGGTTCCCGCTTCGGGCATCTGAGATATTATATATCCCTTAGGAAGATCGTTTACCATATATTCAGTCTTGCCGATAACCAATTCTTTATTTTCTAAAACCAATCGTGCTTCACTTATTTCTTTTTGCAAAAGATTAGGCACTTGAACCCAGTTTTTACCTTTGCTGATAACAACTTTGATTGTAAAACCTTCCTTTAAAACAGTCCCTGGTTCTTCAGATTGCTCTATTATCCAGCCTTTTTCTACAACATTGCTATATCTATAACTGTCTTCTTCAATATAAAGCCCCATACTATTCAACGATTCTTTCGCATCGTCGAAAGATATGTTTATAATATTGGGTACTTCTACTTCTTTAAACGAAAATTTATCTTGATAAATTGCAAATCCTATTATTCCAAATATAATAACCGAAGAAATAAACGCTAATAAAATCATAGTAACCATAGATAAAGAATCATCATTTTTTTTCTTTTTGCTTACATTTTTTTTCTTTTTACTCACATTTTCTAACTCCTTAAAATCTGGCAGCATCATTGTCGCGTTTTCAAAATCGTCTTCATTTGAATATTGAAAAGTTTCATCCGGATTATTTCTTAATTTATTCATATCCGTCATCAATTCACAGATATCCTGATAACGTTTTTCAGGGTTTTTAATCAATGCCTTCATTATGATGCTTTCAAGCCCCTCAGATAAATTGCTGTTTATTTTACTCGGATTCAATATATGTTCTTTTAAATGCTTGAGAGCAATCGATATCGCCGAATCCCCTTCGAACGGTAATCTGCTTGTCGCCATTTCATACATTACTATTCCTAGTGAATATATATCTGAGCGATTATCAATAAATGAGCCTCTAGTCTGTTCAGGAGATGAATAATGAACACTTCCAAGCATCTCTTTCGTATGAACAATCGTCGAAGAAGAAATTGCCTTCGCTATGCCGAAATCAGCAACTTTTACAACACCATTTTCGGATATCATTATATTTTGCGGTTTAATATC
>DAOURC010000039.1 GCA_030625285.1 Eubacteriales bacterium | reverse complement strand
GCAATCAAATTGAAAAGGACTACAGATACTATAATGATTATTTTTTTATTCATAAACATCATCCCCTATTATCTATATTCTCAAATAGTTGACAAGTGAAACATATTATTTGTAAATTTATAAATTTCTTTTCTCATTTTTGAAATTGGACATTTTGTCATATTTTATCGCTAGAACTTCAGCCATGATAGAAACCCCTATTTCCTCAGGTTTCGTTCCACCAATACTTAGACCTATCGGAGCATGAACTTTCTCTATTTTCTCTTTCGATACTCCCTCTTTTGCTAGATTTTCAAGAATCAATTTCGCCTTTCTTCTATTGGAAAGCATGCCTATATACTTAGCGTCGCTATTCACAACCGATAAAAGAGCCAATTCATCATATTCATGTGCATGAGTGGAAATAACTACATTTGAGTTTTTATAAATTTTGAGTTCTTTTAAAATCACTTCAAATTCACCGATAATCATAGATTTAGCCTTGGGAAAACGTTCCTTCGTTGCATAATCAGGCCTATCGTCCACGATGACGATATCATAATCAAGCATCTCTGCTATTCTGTAAACAGAGTGTCCGACATTGCCGGCTCCAATTATAATAATCTCATCTTTTTGAACAAAAACCTGAACAAATATATCTACCGTCCCAATGCATTCATTACCGAATTCATCTTGAATATCTATTCTTATCGTCTTCGACTCTCCCATTTTCATCAAAGCAATGGCTTCCTTTTTCGCCTGTTCTTCAATACTTCCGCCAGCTATTGTTCCCTCCAACACTTTACCCTCTTTATCTATAATCATCATTTTGCCGACTTGAGCAGGATTAGATCCGGTTACAGCAGTAACCGTTAATAATGCAATTTCTGTTTTTTCTTCATATTCAAATAATAATTTGTGATATATATTCATGCCGTCCACCCCTTAATATCTATATTATCTCTTATTTAACAATGATAATCATTATATATTTTTCATAAATTTGTATTATTATTGTATGAAAGTTTTCTATATTGCATTTTTTTGATAAAATTAATATTATTATATTAATAGGTGGTGATTTCACGATGAAGAAACTCCTCGTTGCAGATGACGAAAAGAGCATTAGAGATATAATGAAAAAATATCTGGAAAATGAGAATTACGAGGTTCATCCCTTTGAAAATGGAGATGAACTGCTTGATTATTTCAAACGCTATTCAGCAGATATGATCATACTCGATATCATGATGCCGGGCACTAGCGGTTATGACATTTGCAGAGAAATAAGAAAAACAGATGATATTCCTATTATATTTGTCTCTGCAAAAGATGATGAATTAGATAAAATCCTAGGTCTTGAACTCGGAAGCGACGACTATCTTTCAAAGCCGTTCAGTCCAAGGGAATTAGTTGCCAGGGTTAAAAGCATTTTCAGAAGAATAGATAGAATACAACAGCTTTCCAATCATAATCATTTGACTATATTAAAAGACATATCAATATATCCTGAAGAAAGAAAAATCACATCAAAGGATATCGAGCTAAGTTTTACCAAAAAAGAATACGATTTGTTTTTCTTCTTAGCTGAAAACAAAAACAAGGTTTTCAGTAGAGAACAACTTCTCAATCAAATATGGGGATTTGAATATATAGGTGAATCTAGAATCATAGATGATGTCGTAAAGAGAATCAGAAAGAAACTATCTAACGTTGATTCTATGGTGAAAATCACAACCGTTTGGGGATTTGGTTATAAAATTGAGGATCGGTGAAAAAATGAAAACGACTATACAAACGAAAATTACAGCTTACTACATCATTATCATTCTTGTCGCTTTTGCTTTGATAATCGGTGTAAGTCAAAACGCCACTACAAGGTATCTTAAAAGCAATATCGAGAAGAATCTTATAGACGAGTCTAAAATCATAACAAATCTATTAATAGATGAGATTAAAAACGATGAAAACATCGAACAAACTATAACTGAAAAAATACAGAATATGAAACATACAATAGGAAGATACAATTTAGAAAGCGACATCAATGTTGTCATCGAACTTCCCAATAGAGTTGTCAATATAGGTAAACGCACCGATTTCTCAAAAGACGAATTGGATAAATTGATTAAACTATCTAAAAGCAAAGATTACGGTACTTTTGAACTAACCGCAAAAGACAACATGACTTATTTTGTTTTATTGAAACCCGTATTACTTAAAGAAAACATTCGAACCGATTCAAAAATATATCTGATAATGTATGTCAACCAAGGAGAAATATCAAGTTTCGTCAAGCAGATAAGACGTATTCAACTGCTGGCGACTTTGGCATTTTTGACGATTGCGCTGATTCTCGGTTCCTTTGTTTCAAATAATCTTACTAAGCCTCTTAGAAAACTCAACGAACAGGCCAAACTTATTGCAAAGGGAGATTTTCCAAAAGAGATAAAAATCGAATCGAGAGATGAGATAGGAGAGCTTACGGAATCCGTGAATAGGATGTCAAAATCCCTTGAGAACAACAGCAAAATTCAAAAGCGATTTTTCCAAAACGCCTCTCATGAATTGAAAACACCGCTTATGTCCATACAAGGCTATGCCGAGGGTATGATTGATGGAATCTTTGAGAGAAGCGACGAAAATCTTGAGATAATTAATTCGGAAGTCAAAAGGTTATCCAATATTGTCAACAACATTTCCTATTTGACAAAACTAGATACATTGAATGATGATTTGAATCTTAGAAATATTGATATTTACGATATCATCATAAATTCAATAAAAAAAATAAAAGGATTAACCAACAACAGCAATATTGAAATCAAGGTAGATAACCTGATTCATCTGGAAATTTCAGTTGATGAGAACCAGTTTACACAAGCGCTGATAAATATCCTCTCCAATGCCTTTAGATACTGTAAAAATGAAATTATAATAGATACTATCGAAACAAACAACCATATAGAAATTTCAGTAATCGATGATGGAGATGGAATACAAGAAGATGCCGTCAGTCACATTTTCGAAAGATTTTACAAAGGACCCGACGGTCATACCGGACTGGGACTTTCAATAGCTCGATCCATTATTGAAAAACACAGAGGTGAAATTACAGCAGAAAACACTCTGGATAAAGGTGCGAAATTCACAATCATCCTTTACAAATAATCAGCCGCAGAAATATCTGCGGCCCTTTTTTTATTTAATATATAAAATTTCCATTTTTAAAGATAACAACTTCATTATCGTCTTTATCCAAACCTATTATGTTTAAATCCTCAGTTCCTATCATAAAGTCTTCATGAGCTATCGAACTGTTTACGCCTTCTTTTTCTAGTTCTTCTTTAGTCATGTTTTCTCCACCCTTAATGCAGATAGGGTAGGCTTCACCTAAAGCTAAATGACAAGATGCATTTTCATCAAATAAAGTATTATAAAATAATATATTCATCTGGGAAATAGGCGATTCATGTGGAACTAGTGCAACTTCTCCCAAATAGCAAGATCCTTCATCTAGTTCTACTAGACTCTTTAACGCTTCTTTACCTTTTCTTGCATCATATTTCACTGCCTTGCCGTCTTTAAATGTTATATTGAAGTCTTCAACTACTATACCGTTATAAACGAATGGCTTTGAACTATATACTATTCCATTTACTCCGTCTTTTTTAGGAAGAGTGAATACTTCTTCAGTGGGAAGATTAGCCATAAACTCTATTCCATTTTTCATAAAATCGCTTCCACCAAGCCATACATGATTTTCTGAAAGTTCGATAGTCAAATCTGTTCCTAAACTGTTTTTATACATTAATTTTCTCAATCCAAGTCCGTTCAAGAAATCGACACTCTTTTTAAGATTCGCCTTATGTTCCTTGATGGCAGCAATAGGATCTTCTCTGTCAATTCTATTTGCCTTGAATATTGCTTCCCAAAGCTTTTCTTTCGCCTCATTTTCATTTAAATCAGGAAACATTTTCATAGCCCAAGCTTTTGTAGGAGCAGATGCCACACACCAAATATTCTTATTGCTCATCAAACGCTCTCTATACTCTTTTAGCGCTTCTCCGAAGGCTTTATTGCTTCGTATTATTTTATCTTGCTCAACTCCATTTAGAATATCAGGATCACTTCCAGATAATCTTATATAAGCAGCCCCTTTTCGAACATTCTCTAAATAGAACATCTTTTTCCACTCAGGAACCTCGTCAAATATCTCATCAGGTGCATGCAAATATCTAACTCTTGTTATTCTCTCGTCCACCCAATTAGTAATAACATCTCTTGCCCCTTCTTTATAGGCAATTTCAGAAATCATTTCCACTATTTCATAGTTTTCAACTGGAGCTGTAATTACTACAATTTGATTCTTTTGTATATTCACTCCTGTTTTAACAATAATCTCAGCATACTTTTCTAGTAAATTTCTATCCATAATCCCCCAACCTTTCTTACGGTTATTTTATCATTTTAAATCATTCGAATATATTAAATTGTAGTAATATTTATAATTTTTTGAATTTTTCAAATTCCATAGGTCTAGCCAGTAAATAACCTTGTGCATAATCACAACCTAGCTCATCAAGAGTCTCCAATTGATCTTTATATTCTATTCCTTCAGCTATAGTCTTAAGATTTAAATCTCTCGACAATGCAATTATATGCTTGACTATCGCATTTGTATTTTTATCAGTTACAATATTGTCAACATAAGATTTATCAATTTTCAGTACATCGATAGGTAGCATATTCAAATAATTTATTGATGAATATTTCGTACCGAAATCGTCGATCGCAATTTCAAAACCTAATTGTTTAAGTAATGTAAAAATTCGTTTCGACTCTTCAACATCTACAATAGCCGTATGTTCTGTAACTTCAAATGTAAATCTTGATGCATTCACATTATATTTCTTCAGCAACTTTTGCAAATCATCAATAAGGTTCTCCGCCTTGAATGAATGCACAGACATGTTTATGCTGATTTTGCTCTTGGCAAAGAATTTTCTATTCTCACTGATAAGTTTAAAAGTGTTTTCTACCACCCATTCATCAACTTGCATAATCTGAGACGTAGTCTCTGCAACATCAAGAATTTCTGCCAATGTGAATTCCTTTGATTTCGTCCGTAATAATATTTCTGCATTACACATTATTTTCGTTTTAATATCATAAATCGGTTGTAGAAACAATTCAAGAGTATTATTTTCAAGTGCTTCGTTGATAAACTTCTGAATTTCATGGAACCTGATTATTTTTTTTCTCATTCGCGATTCATAATAACGAATTTGATTCTTACCATTATTTTTTGAATAATTCAACGCTAAGCTCGTGCTTTGTAAAAGATCAGATATACACTGCCCGTCTTTTGGATAAGAAGCAATGCCAGCGCTTAACGTGCATTCATTCGTTTTGAATTTTTCATTCACTAATCTATTAAATTTATCATTCGTTTCCTCCATCAATCTATTGATATCTGTTCGCTCGTCGTCCAAAAGAATAACCAAAAATTCATCACCAGACCAACGATATAAGAATTCACTAGAGAAAACATCTTCTAAAATCAACGAAAAATCTTTTAATAACCGATCCCCAGAAGAATAACCATTAATTTTATTTACAATGTTGAAATTATCGATGTCAAAGTCGATAACAGTAAAAATAGCCTTATCATTTCTTATAAGCATATCAATATTATCTTCAAATTTTATTCTGCTTCCAATTTCAGTTAAATTATCGAAGTATATCTTTTCATATAAAGAATTCTTTTGTTCCTCTATTTTTTCAAGGTTTTTCTGAACACTCGAACTACCGATTATAATAGTAATTCCAGAAAGGCAAAAAAACGCAAGTAAACTTATCCAATTTAATTCATGCAAATTTGAATTATTATATATAACAAAAACACTTAATATAAACTGGATTAATATCATAAATAACGCATTGCTTCTATTCAAGAAAACAGCACTTGCAGCTACAATAGCCAAAGAATTGAAAAGCGGGCTTAGACCTTTCTCGAGAATCGAAGAATTATACAGCAATGGCAGCCACACGATAATAAATAATGAGGCAATTGAAAGGTATACTGAAAACAAATACTGATTTTTTTTATTCATACGAATTGCTAAAAGAAAAATCATCATACTACATAATATATAATAAATATATATATCAACGAATAAAGTGTTTTTAACCGCCATCAATACAATAGTACAAAAAAGCATAATCGACAAACTGATATATTGCATTTTTTCAAGCAGTTTAATTCTTTTTAGTATTACGCTACTCCCGCTGTCATTTATAAATTTCACGATATTTTCACCTCTATGTAGTTATTCCCTTACCAGTTATTCCCTTACCAGTTATTCCCTTACCAGTTATACCCTTCTTTTGAACAAATCAACACTATGATATAATAGTTAAAAGACATTGATTGTTTTTAAAACAAACAAAAGGATGATTATAATGAAAAAATTAACATTTTTACTGATTATATTACTTCTTTTTACAGGCTGTTCATCCAAAGTTGAA
>DAOURC010000170.1 GCA_030625285.1 Eubacteriales bacterium | reverse complement strand
TGAACTTGGAATCTTTAAAATTCTTTCTTATAGTGAATTAAAACCTGAATTAACTCAGTTTTTTGATGATGTTCTAGAACCTTTAGTAAAATATGATAGAGAAAAAGGACATGAGCTTGTAGAGACTTTAAAAAAATATTTTGAGTATCGCGGAAATGTTAAAAAAATTTCAGAAGTGATGTTCACACATTACAATACGATTGTTTATCGTATGAATCGTATTAAGAAAATAACAAATATGGATTTTGAGAATTCGAACGATTATCTAAATATGCAAGTGGCGATAAAAATCTACGAAATGATGAATTAGGATGAGAGTATGCGAATAATTGTTGCAAGTGATGATTTTGATCAAGTATTTCAATCGGATTACTTTATTGGAAGAGTGCATTCTGTTTTTAATAATGTGATGAATCTTAAAATCAATGATGAGATGTTAACGATAGGAAATGTACATACTAGTATTGGGCCAAAGACAGCACTCGTCAATGAAAATATTAATTTTTCAGATCTAAAAATACAGCAAAATATGGTTGTGAAAAAGAGAAATAATGAAATACTGATTGAAGAACTTGATATTAAATTTTTATATCAACCTAGAGAAATATGGAATTCTAGTCCTGAACTTGATTATATAAAAGTTTCTACTGATGAGCTGCATTATAAGCTGAATAATCTTGAAAGAATTATTTTTGCTAACGGAGATCCGGATAGTATAAGTCCGATTGTTTTTGATTTAAGAAGTGATTTCAAATGGCTTGCTGATATCGAAACATATCCGACTGAATTTACTGATAAACATATGAATTTTATTGTCGGCAGAATTAAAAACTTGCTTAATGCGGTAGAAAAAGATCTATGGGGAGATGTAGATGATCTTGCTAAATCGGTTATCGGATTTGGCCCTGGATTGACTCCGGCAAGCGATGATTTCGTTCTTGGTTTGATGACTGGATTGCTTTATAGCGGTAGAAATTACATGAGAGATGTTGAGTTGTATCAACATTTTGTAAAACTCATTAATGGACGAACTACAGATGTAAGCTATGAAGGTTTGGTTAATGCATCTAGAGGCAAAGTGAATCAAGTTATTAAAGAAGCTGCGTTGTCTATATTGTCGAATTGTTCTACAGAAGTAATGACAGACAAGGTTGATAAGCTGATTAAAATCGGACAGACTTCAGGAACAGATATTTTAACTGGAATTTTTATAGGAATTAAACTTAACGTGCACAAAGGAGAGTTTTGAATGGGTGTAAATTATGAAATTAGAAAAAACACATATTATGACTCAGTTACACTGATGCTGATTTCGAAAGATATCAGTAAAATCGAGGGCGTCAATGATGCTATTGTTGGAATGGGAACAGACCTCAATAAAGAATTGGCTGAGAGAATCAAAATGTCTAATGATGAAATAAAGGCGATCGCCGCTAATGATTTTTTTATATCGGCAGATTTAAGCGATGACAGTGTATGGGAAAGTGTGATTGGCAAATTAAATGAATTGCTAAACAAAAAAGCAAGCGAAAACAGTATGGATTATAAACCGAAGTCAATAAATTCGGCACTAACTTATCAATCAGATTCTAATATTGCGATTATTTCAGTGCCGGGGGAATATGCTGCTGCTGAAGCGAGAAAAGCTTTAGATGAAGGGCTTCATGTAATGCTTTTCAGTGATAATGTAAGTATAAAAGATGAGAAGGATTTAAAAGAGTTAGCTTATGAAAAAGGACTATTAATGATGGGGCCGGATTGTGGAACTGCAATTATTAATAATGTTCCTTTAGCTTTTGCTAATGTTGTAAATAAAGGTGACATTGGAATCGTTGCTGCTTCTGGAACTGGAACTCAAGAAGTGTCGGTGATTATTGATAAATTAGGAAAAGGTGTTTCTCAAGTAATAGGAACAGGAGGAAGAGATCTAAAAGAAGAAATTGGTGGAATTTCTATGATGCAGGGGCTTGATGCGTTGATAAAAGATGATGCAACGAGTGTGATTGTCTTGATATCAAAACCACCCGCTTTAGATATAAGTAAGAAAATTTTGGAAATCGCATCTAAATCCCCAAAACCGGTAGTGGTTGATTTCATTGGTGGAGATTACGATATGATCAAGAGCTATGGGGTATATCCAAGTGTCACTCTAGAAGATGCAGCAAGAAAAGCTGTTGCTCTTTCGAAAGGAGAAAAGCCTGTTGATTTTATCGGGTTCTCAAAAAGCGAAAGTGAAATCGAGAGTATGGTCCAAAATGAAGTTGATAGATTTGATTCAAAACAAAAATATATCAGAGGGCTTTATACAGGAGGAACTTTAACTGATGAAGCGATGAAAATGTTGGGGAGTGATTTTGGGTGTATTTATTCAAATATTCCACTTGATCCAAAATGCAAGCTTGGTGATTCAAGCAAAAGCATCAAGTATACTTGTATCGACCTTGGAGATGATGAATTTACTCAAGGGAGACCGCATCCGATGATAGATCCATCAACAAGGGCTGAGCGGTTGATTCTTGAAGCTGAGGATGAAACGGTAGCGATAATATTAATGGATTTTGTGCTTGGCTATGGATCCAATGAAGATCCGGTAGGGGAGATGATTGAATCGATTCAATTTGCAAAAGATAATGCAAAGAAAAGAGGACAATATCTCTGCGTAGTCGGTTCGATTTGTGGAACGGATAAGGACCCGCAAAATTTAATCGAGTCTCAAATGAAATTGGAAGAAAACGATGTGATTGTGATGCCTTCAAATGCTCAAGCTGTAAGATTTGTAAAGAAAACAATTGAAAAAATAGGTTAACGGGAGGGGAAAATGTCAAAAATTAATGAACTTTTCAAAAAAGAAATTAGTGTTGTAAATGTTGGACTGGAATCTTTTTATAACGAATTGAAATCACAGGATGTAAAAGCTATTCATGTTGATTGGCGACCTCCTGCGTTTGGAAACAAGAAGATGAGTTCTCTTTTATCTAGATTAAAAAGCAAATAATTAAAGGAGTTGATGAAATGATACAAGAAAAGATTAAACGAGCTAATGAAGAAGTTATGAATAGAATTTTAAATGCTCAGCCGATGCTTATT
>DAOURC010000086.1 GCA_030625285.1 Eubacteriales bacterium | reverse complement strand
AATCCATTAATAGCAG
The DNA here is from genome assembly GCA_030625285.1 of Eubacteriales bacterium. Taxonomy (GTDB): domain Bacteria; phylum Bacillota; class Clostridia; order Peptostreptococcales; family Acidaminobacteraceae; genus DAOURC01. Next base: position 4,595 of record DAOURC010000086.1, on the reverse strand, counting down.
AAGTCGTAACGGCTAGTGTTGGACACATTCCTAATAATTGTACAAATATAGGATTTTCTTTTATTAAACCATTTGTTAATTTTTTAATATCCAATCATTTCACCCCCACTACTTATTTAGTACATCATAAACTTCATTGATGAAGTTTACACCATCAGTAACTGCTCTAGAAGTTATAGTAGCTCCAGAAATCGCTAAAATTTCATTGTCGCTAGGAGCAGTCTTACTTACACCGATAGGCGTAGTAATAGTTAAGCCTTCATACTGTGTATAGAAACCTGGTAAAGTTGCATTCGCGCCAAGTCCAGGTGTTTCTTGATGACTACCGATGCGAAGTCCAGTAATTGTTCCATCAGTCGATATACCTGTTACAACATTGATGTTGCCACTAAATCCACTTGGTTTTGTTTTTAAAACATATCCAACAGTATTTCCACCTTGCATTGCGAAATATACATCTGCAATCGCAGGATTAATTTCTTGCAACTCAGCTAATTTTTCATCTGTAAATTTTTCAAATGTATCAGCATCAGGAAAAACTTCTTTTCTCGCAACTTCATCTGCAATTTTTCTTTGCTCTGTAATTTGATCAATAGTTAAATCATATGTCACACCTAATAAAGCTGCGGCAATAGAACTAATTAAAAATAATATCAATCCAAGTCTTACTATTTCCTTCACTTTTTAGCACCCCCAAATACTCTTGGAGCTGTATATCTCTCGATAATCGGTGTCACAATATTCATCAGCAAAATTGAAAATTGAACACCCTCAGGGTAGCCCCCATAAAATCTGATTAGAGTTGTCAATAGACCTGCCCCAACAGCGAACACAATCTGTCCCTTTGCTGTAATTGGAGATGATGAGTAATCTGTTGCCATATATATAGCACCCAGCATCAATCCACCGATAAATATTGAATATATAGAATCGTAGATGTTGAATCCACCTAATATAAATGTCGTTACCAACACAGTTCCAATGTAAAAAGCAGGTATTCTATACGTTATAACACCTCTGTAAAGTAAATATAGTCCACCTAAAATCAACAGTACCGCTGATGTTTCGCCCAGACTACCGCCGATATTACCAACAAAAGCATCCATTAATGAAGGTAATTGCGCTGTTGAACCTTCTTTAATCATTCCAAGAGGTGTTGCAGCACTCACAGCATCTGCTCCCGGAGCAACCCAACTTGTCATTTCAACCGGCCATGATGTAACTAGAAAAACTCTTGCTGCTAAAGCAGGGTTCATAAAGTTGCTTCCAATACCGCCAAATGCTTGTTTGACAATAGCTATTGCAAATATAGCTCCGATTACAGGAATCCACCAAGGTGCACTCGCAGGTAAATTCATCGCTAACAATAAACCTGTTATAACAGCACTCCAGTCATTAATAGTCACTTTTTTCTTTCTAAGTTTTTGAATTCCAGCTTCAGTCACTATAGCAGTACCTATAGATAAAATCATTATAATTGCAGCATTAATACCAAAGAAATAAATACCAGCAAGAGCGGCAGGTAATAATGCAATAACAACATCTCTCATAATTGAACTTACAGAATCTTTCGATCTAATATGAGGCGATGATGAGACTCTTAACATTTTTTCCATCTCTATACCTCCTATTATTTAGTTTTTCTTCTTTGTGCCAAGATTTCACGCTTAGCGAGTCTTATAGATTCCAATAATGGTCTTTTTGAAGGACATACAAAAGAACATGTTCCACATTCGATACAATCCAATGCGTTGTATTTTTCAGCCATTTCCAAGTTGTTGATCAATGCATACGCACTAATATATGATGGTTGTAAAAACGATGGACACGTTTCAACACACTTTCCACATTTAATACATTGACTTTCTTCAGGAATTCTAGCCTCTTCCTCTGTAAATACTAAAATACCAGATGTAGTTTTTGTAGAAGGCAATTGATCTGTATGAGTAGCAATACCCATCATCGGTCCACCCATAATAAGTTTTCCAATATTTTCTTCATAACCACCACATTGATCAATAATTTCACTAATCATAGTTCCAACTTTGATTTTAATATTCTTAGGTTCTTTAATTCCTTTACCCGTAACTGTACAAATTCTGTCGATCAACGGCATTCCTGTGTTAATGGCAGTAGCTACAGCCGCGGCAGTTGAAACATTGTTTACAACAGCTCCAGCTTCCATAGGTAGTCCACCAGATGGAACTTCTTTGCCTGTAATAGCTCTAATCAATTGTTTCTCAGCACCTTGAGGATATTTAGTTCTCAACCCAACTATCTTGATCCCTGGATTACCCTTTGCAGCTTCTTTCATAACCTTGATAGCTTCAGGTTTATTATCCTCGATTCCGATATAACCTTCTTTAAGATCAAAAACTTTCATTAATGCTTCCAATCCAAATATAATATCCCCTGGATTTTCAAGCATCAACCGATAGTCGTTTGTTAGATACGGTTCACATTCTGCACCGTTCAAAATAACAACATCAATTTTCTTGTCTGGTGGTGGAGATAATTTTACATGTGTAGGAAATCCAGCACCACCCATACCAACGATTCCGGCTTCCTTAATAATTTCAATAATTTCTTTTGCAGATAAATCAACTAATTTACCTTTTGGTTTTACACTCTCGTGCACTTCATTTTTCATATCATTTTCAATTGATACAGTTAAAGCACTTCCACCTAGAATCGCATGATTCTTAACAGCTTTTACAACACCAGATACACTTGAATGTATTGATGCCGACACAAACCCGCCCGCTTCACCTATTTTTTGCCCTAGCTTGACCTCATCTCCTACTTTTACAAGTGGAGTAGCTGGTGCACCAATATGTTGGCGTAAAGTAATATGAACCTTTTCTGGTTCAACTGCGATTACTACAGGCTTATCTTCTGTGTATTCCTTTGAATGTGGAGGATGAATGCCACCTTTAAAAGACAGTAAACCCATTAATATTTCACTCCTTAAATTTAATTTATATAAAATATTGTATACAAAACAAAAAACCTCATACACTATATTATTGTACTATAATGAGGGTTTCTGTCAATTAGAAAAATTGTTAATATTTTAACAATTATCAATTTATTCATAAACATTAAAAATTCTTTGTAAAAGATTGATATATTCTTTATTGAAGCTATCAAACGATGAATAGTTTTTCTGCGTTATTGCCAAAGCTTCTTGAATAATACTAACAAATTCATCGCCAAACGAGTTATTCCAAACTTCTCTATCTAATAATTGGCCAAGTCTGTCAGTTATAGTATTTCTTAGCGTTTTCGAGCTTTCTTCATTTATTATCTTACTAGCCATATCATCGAATAAACCTAGAACACTATAAAATTCATGAACAGTATCTCTAAGCAAATCAATTTCTATTTCTTTATCACTTTTTATTTCAATAGTTTTTTCTGATATGACGCCCGAAGTGATAAAAGCATCTCCAACTATTTCTCGCGCGTTGTCTAAAACAGAGCCTATCTTGTCATTACCGAGATATGCTGAATAAACAACCTTATATAGATTATCTTTTTTAAATACAAATGCATTCAAATTCTTATCTTGTATAAAACCATCGGCTTTTTCTTTAGAACTCACACTCGCCAATTGAACCATTGAAACTATTAATTCATCCAGAGTTAGTTGATATGTATACTCATCAATTTCATCTGCTTCTGGAATATTTTCATCTACTACCGGTTCCCCCACTGCAGGATTGCTTCCAGAAGAATTCATGCTTAGAAGGATGTACTTTGTGCCAAAGTATCCAATCAAAGGCGCTAAAAATATTAATGCGATTACTACTATTAATGCTCTTGTTGATTTCTTCAATTATATCCACCTCTTTGAAATTAATTATAACATAAAAAATCTATCAAAAAACCGAAAAAAATCTCATAAAGAGACTTTTGGTGCGAGAGGCGGGATTCGAACCCGCACGATCATAAGAACGCTACCCCCTCAAGGTAGTGCGTCTGCCAGTTCCGCCACTCTCGCATATGCAAAGTCAATTATATATTTATGACTTTAGCTTGTCAAGTCCCATAACATTCAAGATATCATCGATTTTATAATATAAATCTTCAATATCCAAGTTGTTCAAAATAATTACATCTGCTTTTTTGATTTTATCCTCAGTACTTCCTTGAGAATTTATTCGATTCATGGCGTTTGATTTATCGATATTATCTCTTTTCATCAACCGATCAAGTTGAATGTCCTTATCCAACATTACAAACCATACCTCATCAGTAATTTTGTCTAGATTTGTTTCAAATAACAATGCCGCATCGATGAAAACAACTCGATCTATCGATTCATCGATTCTACCGAGTATTTCCTTTCTTATCAACGGATGAAGCAAGCTGTTTAATTCACTTAATTTATTCTCATCAGAAAAAACAAGAGAACCCAGTTTTTTTCTATTCAAACTCCCGTCTTCATTCAATATTTCTTCTCCGAAGGTTTTAGCAATCAAATTAAGTCCTTTTGTTCCTACTTCAACAACTTCTCTTGCTATCAAATCCGCATCTATCAGCATATAGCCTTTTTCAATCAAATACTTTGAAACTGTCGATTTTCCAGAAGC
>DAOURC010000134.1 GCA_030625285.1 Eubacteriales bacterium | reverse complement strand
TATTTTTTTACAAGTTTTCTTATGCTTCTCTCACTAAGTCTCTTATGCTGCATCGATAAAAAAAGTGCATCTTCATCATCTGTATTCTTATACCGTTCATTTTTTATATAATCCTTAACAGCAGCCTCAACAGATTGATTTAATGGCATAATGGACTCTTTAGCTCGTTTCCTATAGATTACAAATTCCTTTCTAGTGAAATTGAAAGACGAGATATTCAATTCTTGCAATTCTTTAAGCCTAAGTCCATAAGTAGTGAACAATAAGATAATCGTCTTATCCCTAAGCTTGGTTTTGTCCCAATATTTTTTTTCGCCTTCAGTTAAACCAGCACCGGTTTTGACTACTTCCAATAATTTATTCAACTCTTCAACATAAAGTCTTTTTATTGCATCGGGTTGTGGTTTTGGAAGCTTAATCGGATTTAATCCTTCTACAATATTATTATCCATCTGTTCGTTTCTATACAGAAATTTAAATAGGGAAGATAGGGCGGATTTTTTTCTTGATAAAGCACGGTTATTATTCTCATACACAGTTGTTGAATCTGCAGAATTTTTATAATAGCGTGTGCAATAATCTCCTAAAAAGATATTTACATCTCTCGATTTCAATTTGTTGAATTCATTTTCTGAAATATATGTGATATCAGCAGCTGCAGTATTATTGGTTTCATTGACCAAATAATCACAAAAAAATTTAATGTCATTTAAATACGCAAATCTTGAATTTATTGCTACTGCACCTTTTAAATATATAAAATAGTCTCGCATGAATACTGGTAGGGAATTCTCAATAGAAATAATCTTTTCTATTGTCTGATGCTCTTTAGAAACTATATTATCCGGTTTAGAAGATTTATTATGTATTTTAATCATTTGATCACCTTTTTATTATTAGATTATATTGATATTATAACATTCTTTTACAGGGAAGGGCTTATATTTTATCTGCAATATGCTATTATGTTATTGTAAACAAATAATCCAACTATGCCTTAAATGTATATTTAGGGAATAGTTTAAGGGAGCTGAATAATGATACTATCTAAAGAATTCATCTTTGATGAATTTGTTGAAAAATACCTCGATGAACCATTGGTTCATTCGTTTTGCAAATCCTGCGAAAATTACAATTTAAATTATTCTTGTCCTGTTCACAACGATTCTCTTGTAGAAAAATATAAATATTATAAATATATAACCATCTATATTTATAAAGATACATATGATGAATTTATTAGTCACGGAGATGCATATTTGAATGCTAGAACTTATATAGATAAAGCAATCTTTGATTTTGAGAAAGAATCAAATTCCATAGGATTAATCCCCGGCAAATGCATGCTCTGCAACCCGTGTTTAAAAACTCTCGACAAGCCATGTCCAACACCAGAGCTTATCAGGCATTCACTTGAAACAATAGGTTTTCATGTTTCGAACATAATTGAAAATGAGTTTAGTGAAAAACTTGAATGGGATTCCAATATATTACATTTAGTGTTTGGAGCCTTAAGTAATCAACCTATAACAGCTGAATTTGATGATTTTTTAAAATTTTATATATGATACACTCGTTATTATTTTTTTATGTTATTATATTTACAGGTGATTAAAATGAGAGAATATTTACATACTGATTGGACCGAAATACTAGAAAAAGAATTTGAAAAAGATTACTATAAAGAACTGGAATCTTTCTTGGTAAGTGAAAATAAAGATTTTACCATATACCCAAAGAAAGAAGATGTTTTTAGTGCTCTTAATTATACTTCGTATAATGATACTAAAGTGGTTATTATAGGACAAGATCCTTATCATGGGGAAAATCAAGCTCACGGTTTATGCTTTTCAGTACAACCAACCGTTAAAATCCCCCCTTCTCTTAGAAATATTTATAAAGAATTGAATCAGGATTTAGGCTATGCCATTCCCGATAATGGTTATCTTGTAAATTGGGCAAAACAAGGAGTCTTGATGATTAATACCGTATTGACGGTACGTGCACACAATGCGAATTCCCATCGTAAAAAAGGTTGGGAAGTTTTCACAGATGAAATTATCAAGTCGATCAACAATAAAAAAACCCCAGTAGTTTTTATTCTATGGGGAAACAACGCACAAGAAAAAATCAAGTTGATAACGAATGAAAATCATCATATTATTCAATCGACTCACCCTAGCCCATTGTCGGCACATCGTGGATTTTTGGGTTCCAAACCATTTTCAAAGACAAACAAATTTTTAGAAGATAATAATCTTGAACCTATAGACTGGAATATAGCCCTTAATAATTAAGGGCTATATTCTTTTTCATTATCCTTTATACTAGGGAAATTCACATTCCGCTTACTGTGATTTCAAACTATCGAAACACTCCTGTAACTCTTTTATATTCTTAAAGCGTCCTTTACGAATATCTTTGTCCAATTTCCTTCTTTTAAAGGATATGAACAACTGGTCAAGGTCATACCCTTGCGGATAGAGAATTTCTCTCCTCATATCAAGAGTCACCCTCTTCTCATGAACTTCGTCATATTCCCCATCCTTGAAAACGATCACCTTTTCTTCATCGACTTTATGATCAAATATAAGACTATCGTTTCCAGTTTCGTTTAGTATTATTCGGTCACCCTTATTGTATAAAATCCTTTTAGAATCAAACTCTGCATTGACATTTCTGACTTCTTCAACCCTGCTTTTCTTTTTAGCGAACTTAATTATCTTCTTTGCTGTCACAATTTCATGGGTTGCGTTGATCTTTTTGACTCTTTCAATAATCTTATCAGAGAGCCCCAATTCTTTCGAAATCCAAAGTGCGTTGCTCTCACCTGCTACACCTATCAGCAATTTATATAGGGGCCTTAAGGTAACTCTATCAAAATCCATAGAAGCATTTAAAAAGCCTTCATGCATTTCGCTGTACTCTTTTATCTTGCTGTAATGGGTACTAGATAAAGTAATTGCACCACGATTGTATATTTCTTCTAATATGGCGATTCCCAACGCTATTCCATCCTTAGGGTCTGTTCCTGTTCCAATTTCGTCAATCAATACTAAGGTTCTTCTTGAAGACTTGTTAACGATGTCAACTAAGGACTTCATATGGCCTGAGAATGTTGATAACGACTGCTCTATACTTTGCGAATCACCAATATCAACAAGTATTTTATTGAATACTGATATGCTACTGCCTTTACCAACAGGTGGCAGTATTCCACTTTGAGTCATAAGTGCCATCAATCCAATCGTCTTAAGGGTTATTGTTTTACCACCCGTATTGGGTCCAGTTATAATTAAAGTTCTGTAGTCAGCTCCAATACGAATATCAAGTGGAACGGCTTCGCTTCCAAGCATAGGATGCCTTGCTTTTTTCAGGTCGATAATTTCATCATCCCTAATTTCTATTTCGTTTCCACCGATTGCAACCGAATACTTACCTTTTGCAAATATGAAGTCATATTTTCCAATAATATATACAGCATCACTTATTGCATTAATGTTTTTAAGAATCATATCTGAAAGATTCCTTAATATACGAGTACATTCCTCTTCTTCTTGAGCTTTTAGCATAACAATTTCCACAGTCAAGTCCTTTATGGAATCAAGCTCGACATACACAGTTG
>DAOURC010000016.1 GCA_030625285.1 Eubacteriales bacterium | reverse complement strand
ATTTATCGCCACAGTAAGCAATACGATTATCAGAATGCCTATAGTGTTGTCAAAAATATTTCCACTATCCAAATACCACAAAACTATCAAGAAATAATGCACACTGAATACTGTTACCACAACCATTCTAAATACAGTATTTTTTTGTGCGATTAATCGATTGATTATTTCAACTGGTAAAAATCTCATCCCTAAAGAAACCAATGCCAATCCGAGTCCCTGAGCAAGCAATCCAAACTTGAACGAAATCTCAAAAGACGGCATCACATTGCTGAGCAATACAATAATTAATAATTGAACAGCAACAATTAAGATATACGAGAAAAAAAATATAATCGTATTTGAAACCATACTCTTTTGCTCGTTTTTCCTGAGATAGATCATCAAAAAAATATAATTTGTTATATTCCCTAGTGTGTTTGAAACAATCTCATATTTCAAGTACGTATCCAGCAAGCTTATAACTAACGCTGTAACAGCAATATACATCACCTTATCGATTGCCTTGCTCCTGAATCTATCCATCACTCCATGAACAATGCATAAAATCATTATGTATTCACTTGCCGATAATATGGTAGTTTCAAATAAGTTCATCCAGCACCTCCTCAATTGTCATTTTATAACTTGTACCAATCGGAATCTGTCGCTTCCGGCCTCTAATAGTTATCCATTGTTCTTTCAAGTCAAATGCACCGACTGTTTTTACATTTACAATAAAAGATTGATGTACTCGAGTGAAATCGTCATTCAAAAGTTCGAGGAAGCTTCCGATTGGTATCACCTTGTACTTGATTTCCTCTTTATTTGTCACAATCCATATCCGTCTGTTTCTAGATTCGATGTACTTCACATCCGACATCTTCACATTCATAAAAACACCTTTGAAATCCAACCGAAGGAGTTCCTCTTCCACTTGATTTCTGTCAGACGGATAATCAATAAGTATCGGTTTCATCACTTTTTCAAGCCTCTCCCTAGAATACGGCTTGATCAAGTAATCATAACTGTGAATATCATGGAAGGCTTCCATTTCTTTTGTGGGTACTGCCGTCAAAAAAATTATCGGCGTAAATTTATACCGACTCATGCTTCTGATCTTTTTCGCCAATTCGATTCCATTTCCATCTTCCAACTGAATATCCAAGAAAAAAGCTTCAATCAGATTTGATTTCATAATATCTATCGCTTCATTAAATGAACCTGTAGAATACAATTCAAGTCCAAAATCGATCCTCAATGCAGTCTCATTCAAGAACTCTCTCTGAAGTTCATCATCTTCAACAATTAAAATTCTCTTCAACTCTATCACTAATCCTTACCAGTTAATTTTTCTTTAGTATAACACATTTTAACATTTGCTTATCTTCAATATTTCATGGGAGCAGAAAACACAAGTCAAAAAAGCAGTCTAGAATGAACATTCCACTGTCAAGTAGACAGTGGAAATAATAAAAAAGGCCTAAAAATCAGGCCTCCTTACTTGAAAATTCTTTTGGCAGCAATATGCTTATAATAATTATTATGAATATCAACACATTGTAAAGCTGCACCGCATCCAATAATCCAATGGTATCCGCTATCTTACCGAACAACAAGATCAACAGTCCGGCTATCGTACTTGAAAACCCCATAATCATCCCGTTACCGAATGTAATGTTTTCAGGAATGATTTTATGCGTCATTGTTATATTCGCGGTTGCCGTGGCATTTAACGAATATCCCAGTACAACAAAACCGACAATAGATAATACACCCGAGGTGAAGCTGGCAAAAACAAGTGAAACCAACGATAAACTATTAAAAAATACCATGATTTTCTTTTCGCCGAATTTATCACTCAGGAATCCACCCGTAAGCGTTCCTATTGACCTTACAAACAAATGAATCGACAGAATGATTCCAGCTGTTATAAGTTCAATCCCTTTGAGACTTAGAAGCTGAACTCCAAAAACTATCATTGTTCTAGATACCAACACTTTGAATGTCGCAATAACAATTACTAAAGAAAACCAAATCATATTATGCACTTCAAGTTTCTTCTTTGATTTATCTTTTGGCTTTCTTTCCTTAGATATATATTCGATCTCATCGATTTTTGCCTTCTTCAAGAAATATGCGACAAAGAAACCCGGCACCATTAAAACTACAAGCGATTTCAATCCATAAGTCGTGGCCATGGGTACCGCCACTAACGGTGTAAACATCGTTGCAAATCCACCGATAGTCATAAATACAGATAGACTTTTCCCATGAGATCCTTTTGTTAAACTTGTAGCGACAGCACTTCCTAGAGGATGATACACGCTAGATGCAAGCCCCGCTATTCCGATGACCGCCATAAGCAGATAGATATTAGTAATCCATCCTGTTATACTCATGCCCACAGCAACCCAAACGAGACCATAACTCAGCATAGATGTCTTTCCTATCCGACCAAGAAAATATCCTACTACAGGTTGAAGGAAAGTTCCGCTGAGAGTAATAACCATTGCGATTGCCGCCTGTTGAGTTAAACTCAGTCCCAATTCTTCTGTAAATATAAACAGAATGGGTGGAATCAACGCCATATAAAAATCATTGGTAAAATGTCCTACAGATACCGCAATGAGCTGAAGATTCTTTTTAATAAACTTCATTATCTCTCACTGCCGATTTTGATGACTAACTCCATTTTACTCATAATATACTCGTATCCATTTTCATCGTGAGGAATTGTACAATTGCTGCAGTCCTTGATGCCATTATTATATACAAAGTTACCCCCGCAGTCTTTACCCAACATATAAAGCGGACAAAAACAAAACAAACAGTTGAATTTTTCTTTATCTACTCCCTTGTGACAAGGGAAATATTCACATTTGCTATTTTGTACAAATTTATAATTCTCAGACATTTAAACTCCTCCTTAATAAGCTTTAGCTACATAAATCATGTGTTTTGCTTTTTTCCCACAAATAGGACATGTGTCTCCCAAATCTTCTTGTTCAAAAGGAATACATCTGATTGTAGCAGACATTTCTTCTTTAATTTTATCTTCACACTCTTTATCTCCACACCACATCATCTTAGCGAAGCCTGGAGAAGTTTCCATTTTTTCTTTTAATCCCTCTAAAGAATCCACTGTAAAAGTTTTCTTTTCTCTTTCTTCTTTAGCTTTGTTAAACATATCCACTTGGATGGTGTCTAACAATCCGCTGATTACTTCATCAATATTATCAAGGCTATATGTTTCTTTCTCTAAGGTATCTCTTCTAGCAACCATAACCACATTGTTTTGAATATCTCTAGGTCCGATCTCTACGCGTACTGGAACACCCTTCATTTCATATTCATTGAATTTCCATCCTGGTGAATAATTTTTGGAATCATCAAGTTTAACTCTAATTCCTTTAGCTTCTAGAATATCTTTAAGTTCATTTGCTTTTTCTAGAACACCAGCTTTTTTCTGCATAATTGGAACAATAACAACTTGAATCGGCGCTAATCTTGGAGGTAATATAAGACCTCTATTGTCGCCATGAGCCATGATGACCGCTCCAATCAATCTAGTTGATACACCCCAAGATGTGTGATACGGATGCTGAAGCTTTCCGTTTTTATCTAGATAAGTGATATCAAACGCTTTGGTGAAATGTTGAGATAGGTTGTGACTAGTTCCCGACTGAAGCGCTTTCCCGTCATGCATCAACGCTTCTATTGTATATGTCGATTCCGCCCCGGCAAATTTTTCTTTCTCGCTTTTTTTACCTGTTATCACAGGAATCGCTAGAAATTCTTCGCTTAATTCTTTATAAATACCTAGCATTTGCAAAGTTTCATTTTGCGCTTCTTCATAAGTTTCATGTAGTGTATGACCTTCTTGCCATAAGAATTCTCTATGTCTTAAAAATGGACGAGTTTCTTTTTCCCATCTGACAACAGAAGCCCATTGATTATATAGATAAGGCAGCTCTCTGTAAGATTTCAACCATTTAGAATACATCTCACAGATTATTGTTTCGGAAGTCGGTCTGATACACAATCTCTCAGCCAATTCTTCATTACCACCATGAGTTACCCAAGCAACTTCTGGAGCGAATCCTTCAACGTGTTCTTTTTCTTTGTTTAGCAAACTCTCAGGTATCAATAATGGAAAATATACATTTTCATGCCCTGTATCTTTAAATCTTCCATCTAGAAACTTTTGGATGTTTTCCCATAAGGCATAACCATATGGCTTCAATACCAAAAATCCCTTTACAGGTGAATAATCTATTAAATCCGTTTTTCTAATGACATCTGTATACCACTGTGCAAAATCGTCTTCCATTTTCGTAATTTCTTTTACAAAATCCTTGTTTTCTTTTGCCATTTTTCTCACTCCTAATTTAAAAATAAAAAGACCTCCCTCTCATATCTAGAGGCGAAGGTCCGCGGTACCACTCTAATTAGCATATTGCTCACTTTAAAAGATTTTAACGGATCCATCCGCACAGTTTTCACTGCGTGCTCCTAGGTAGGTTCATCAATTGAATACTTGAGGAATTTCCAGCTAAATATTCCTCTCTCTATCAAGTTCTCCTGATTACTATTCCTATTCTTTGCATTTACTCAATAATTTGCTTTTATAATAAACAATTTATTATTTTTTGTCAACTATTACAACCACCTGAGAGGAAATTCCTTCTCCTCTTCCTTCAAAACCTAGTTTTTCTGTAGTTGTCCCCTTGATATTAACCTGACTGATGTCTATATTTAAAGTTCTCGCGATGTTTTTTTTCATTTCTTCGACAAAAGGTGATATCTTGGGTTTTTGAGCTATGACAACTGCATCTATATTATTAATCTTGTATCCTTCTTTATCTAAGATAAAACTTACTTCTTTCAATAATAACAAGCTAGAGATATCTTTAAATTTATTGTCCGTATCAGGAAAGATTCTTCCTATATCTCCTTTACCAATCGATCCTAAAATCGCATCCATTACGGCATGTACTAGAACATCAGCATCAGAGTGTCCTAACAGTCCCTTTTCATACGGTATTTTAACTCCACCCAAAATCAAATCTCTATTTTCGACTAATTTATGCACATCATATCCAATACCTATTCTCATATCATTATCTCCCTCAATATAACGAGCACGCTTTATATCGTCCATTGTAGTCATTTTAATGTTGTTATAATCCCCTTTCACAACGTAAATGGGATATCCGAGTTTTTCTACTAAACTCGCATCATCTGTAGCAGGGTAAATATCTTTAAGTTTATAGGCTTCTTTTAAAACATCCAATTTGAATCCTTGTGGGGTTTGAACGGTAATCAAACTATCTCTATCCAGTGTTTCATCAACAATATCTTCACTGATTTTTTTAATGGTATCTTTAACTTCAACTGCAGGAATACAGGCCTTGTGCAGATATGTTTTTTCAATTACTCTCTCTATAATATCATCAGTTACAAACGGCCTTGCGCCGTCGTGAATCAAAACGAGCGCATCATCTTCTTCAATATTTAAAATGCCATTATAAACAGAGTCTTTCCTTGTCTTGCCACCGCTAATGGTATTCCGAGCCTTTGATATCTTTCCGGCTATATTCATTATTTCACTATCATTTGTCACAACAATTATTTCATCGATATAATTATTTCTTTCGAAGACATTTAAAGTCTTTTCAATAATGGTCTCTTTCCCGATTTCGATCAGCAATTTATTCTTATCGCTATTCATCCGCGTTCCACTGCCGGCGGCGACTATTATTACAGCAACTTCAAGTTCTTTATACATCTTTAATTCCTCCTAAAAAAGGACCAAAAAGGTCCTTTAATTTGGCTTAGCAAAAATCATTCTACCAGCTGGAGTCTGCAATACACTTGTAACCACTACTTTAAGAGATTTTCCAATCAGTTTCTTGCCGCCTTCTACAACAATCATCGTTCCATCATCTAGATAAGCAACACCTTGATTGTTTTCAGAGCCCTCTTTCATTACAAACACTTCCATTTCTTCTCCTGGAATTGCATTTGGTTTAACTGCATTGGAAAGCTCATTGATATTAAGAACTCTTACTCCATGAAGATCTGCAACCTTATTAAGGTTAAAATCGTTTGTAACTACACTTCCGTGCATTTTTTGAGCTAATTTCAACAATTTAATATCCACTTCAGCTACATCCTCAAAATCAATACTGACAATTTTAACTTCTACATCCATTTGTGTCTGTATTGCTTTAAGTATATCAAGACCTCTTCTGCCCTTTGTTCGTTTGAAATTATCCGCTGAATCTGCAATATGCCTCAACTCTTTTAACACAAACTCTGGAATAATAATGGGACCTTCAACAAAACCGGTTTTTGCGATATCCGCAATACGGCCATCTATGATAACACTAGTGTCCAAAATTTTAGGATTAGACTCTCCATAATTCTCAGTTTCTTTTGACTGAGGTTTTTTAAATATTTCAATGATTTTCGAAACATCCGTGAATTTTTTTGTTGCTAAATTGATTCCCAAATACGCAAAAAACAAATACGTAATAACTGTCAGTATCACTCCAATAAAAGGTATTGGGAATATCCTGAAAATATTGCTAATAAAATACGCAATTATAAGTCCGATGATTAATCCAGAAGCACCTGTTACTAATTGAAAAGGCGGAATATTAGAAAGTTCTACTTCTGCATATTCTATGGCCTTATGAATTAATCGAATAATTAATGGTGAAATAAAAAAAGATATAATTCCGGTTAAAACAGCAACCAAAGTTACTATAAGAATTGAGTTCGTAGTAGTGTTTTCTATAAAATCAAACATATTAAGCCTTATGGCATATATTCCAATTCCTAAACCAAGAGCAACTCCTAAAACAGCAAATATATACCTCATAAATTTTTTTATCATTCAACCACCTCCTTTTAAGTTCAGTATAAAGTATACAACTTTATTTTTATTTATCCAATAAATTTATTGACGATTTCTAAAGCTTCTTTGAATTCATTGTTCTCGATCATTTTAATTTCACTAGCTAAAATTTCTTTTGAGTTATTAAGTAATTGCTTCTCGCCTGTTGACAATCCTTTTTCGCAGTCTAAAGCATGCAACATACTGATTACCTCTGTTAAATTTTCGACTCTTCCATCTTTGATTTTTTCAATGTTTACACGATAACGTGTATTCCAATTTGGGTAATTCTCAAATTCCTTGGCACTTGCCTCAATAAATGCTTTTTCAATCGCCTCTAACGTAGACAAGCATCTTAGATTTAGATCTTCCGCTTTTTTTACAGGGATTTTTACCTTCATATCCTTATATTCAATTTTCATAACGTAATAATCCATAATTTCACCGAGCAATTTAATTTTCTCGATTGTTTCAATAATACCTGCACCGTGCATGGGATAAACAACTCGATCTCCAATAACAAACATTCTATCACCTCATATGCTTTAATTATACACTATTTTTAGACAAATAAAAAACTTCATTTCATTAGGCTCCTTCTCAATTAAAATAATCTATGGTAAAATTAAAATAAGATTTTAAGGGGAAGTGATTGTATTATGAAAGATTTAATTTATGACGAATTTCAAAACGCTGTACAAGATATTACTATTAGACATTCAACTTTGCTAGATATCATTACTAAACTCAATCAAGGAGCATCTGATACAAATAGAGCCGTTGTAAAATCAATAACAAATTGCGGCTGTATTTCTCTTAATACTAAAAAAACTGATATGCCTGAAAATATAACTTTGGATGAAATGAAAAACTATAAACACGATCATATAGATGGTCAACTATGTAAAGATTGCCGAGATGCAATAGAAGAAGAACTCGGTAATACATTTTTCTATATCGCAGCTTTATGCAACAAGTTAGATCTCAACATCTACGACATACTACTCAAGGAATACAGCACTATAACAACTTTGGGGAAATTCAATTTATACTAAACACATTTAAAATCACAGATTTAAAATCTGTGATTTATTATTTTACGAACCAAAAAAGAGGCAAAACCTTTCGAATCAAATTTGTAGCCGGAAGAATCCCTCCAACCAAATCCGACGAAAGCGTTACATTTAAAAGGATAAATACATACCCCAGCATAGTATATGATTTTTTGGATTTCACTATCTTGATTGTAATCAGCGATATCATGAAGATACTTACTATATACAATGGTAATTTAAACAACTGCGCATTTATCGCATAGTCAAAATACGACTCAGTCAGATATCCATATGATATAGTCCATGGTATCATCAATATGACAATCTGCAACATCAATCTTGTAAAGTAATATATCCAAGACGAACCACTCGTCATTTTTATTCTATCGATAACGTTGTGATTCATGTCGTCAATAATTATTCTGTTCTGCAACCATACCCAGATAAGAACCAATATTCCCCAAAGGTTGAAAAAGTAAACTTCAGCCAATGGTCTGCTTTCAACCGGATTTATCTTCTCTCCCTTTATCTCAATCACACGATGATCAATAAGCATATTCTGTTCATAATATTTCTCAAATTCATCAACAAACCTTTCGTAAGTAAACTCCGGATCGATTTCTTTAATTCTATTTACAATGTCTACTTTCAACCAATGTCTTATCACACCGACACTGAGTTGATCATTCATCCATGAAGTTGAAAGCGTCTCAGCAGATTGAATCCATTTTATCAGATTTCTGTAGTTGCCTCCCTCGATATTTTCTTCAAATCCTTCTTTGATTATATATACTATGTCTAGTTTCCCCAGATTCAATTCTCGAAGTGCATCTTCATAACTGATGTTTTCAACCACAGTCATCCCTGCGGAGTTCTTTATGCTGTCGTAGAAATACTCAGACAGCTCCGTTTTATCACGGTCAATCAACGCAAGATGATAGACATATCCATCATCTTCGACTGCAGACAACGATACGACCAAGACTGGTATCAGGACAGTCATCAAAACAATCACTATGAACGTCTTTATGTTGAAAAATGATCTCTTGAAAAGCATTCTAAAAAAAGACATAATTGCGCTCCTTTGAAATCCTATAGATTAGATACAGAGGAAAAACCGCCATCAAAACAACAGCAATATAACCTTCTATCCTCAATCCATTTCCAAGAAGACCCTGTTGCATCAAATAATAGATGTTTTTATATGCACCCAATCTGAAAATCTCAGGCATTCCATTCAACGGTATGAACAATCCACCCGACACCGCAAGAATAACAGGTGTAAATATCATCACACCATCTCTAACGACTGGTTTCTTGATGGACAAATGCGCCGCTATCACCCAAAACTGTA
>DAOURC010000161.1 GCA_030625285.1 Eubacteriales bacterium | reverse complement strand
ATCAAGAGCTTTGCCGATATCGTCAATAAGACTTCTAATATATGTCCCTCTAGAACATATTACATCAAATATAATCCTATTATCGATTATCTCAAACAATTCAATTTGTTTAATATCAATCTTTCTTGATTCTCTTTCAATTTCAATACCTTTTCTAGCTAATTCATACAGCTTTTTACCATCTTTTTTAATTGCAGAATACATCGGTGGAATTTGCTCTGAAGTTCCTAAAAATGATGCTAAAACATCTTTGATCTCAGAAGTGCTTACATTGATTTCTGAATCAACATCTTGAACCTCACCCCAAATATCCAACGTGTCGCTAGTTTTACCGAGCAACATTTCTGCTCTGTATTTTTTATATGGGCTATGATGATATGGAATTAGTTTAGTCGCCAACCCGATATATATATTCAACACACCGGTAGCCATAGGATCGAGAGTTCCACTATGACCAATCCTTTTTTCATTGAATAATCTTCTAAGATAACCCACAACATCATGCGATGTCATATTAGGGGGTTTAATTACATTAACTAATCCTTTCATAAATCATACCCAATTCTTTTATAACAATTTTTTTGCCGGCTTCAACACCAGCATCGACTTCAAACCCTGCGGCGTTTACATGCCCGCCCCCACCATTATCAAGAGCGATTAAAGAAACATCGATGTCTTTTTTTGACCTCATGGAGATTTTAGCTATGCTATTTCTTTCATCGATCAATACAGCCACTTGCACACCTTCAATATTCCGTATGCTTTCAACAATACTGTCAGTGTTATAACAGTCGTATTTGATTTTCAACTCTTTTGATATAGTAACCAACGCCACTCTATTATCAAAATAAAATTCAACTTGACGCAATACTTCAGTATTGAACTTGAATTTATTTAAAGGAATGTTTTGATAGAGATACATGCTGATTAGAGAAACATCGATTCCTTTTGTAATCAAATCCGCAGCAATTTCATGTGTTTTGGCAGTAGTGTTGCTATACATGAAGTTTCCAGTATCAGAAGCGATCGCTGTATAAATGTCAGTTGCAATCTCTCTGTCGATATCAATTTCAAGACTGTTGAGCAGATTGAAAATGATTTCACCGGTGGCGCACGCATCTTCTTGCACAAAGTTCAACTCGCCATAAAGAGTATTCGTCTTGTGATGGTCTATATTTACGATCGGTTTGACAAGAAACTCTTTTCGGTCTTCAAGTCTTCCAACGTCACTTGAATCAAGTGCAAAGACTATGTCTATCGATTCCATATCGATAGAATCCACAAAATAATCTTTACAATCCAAGAATTTAACATCATAGGGCACTTCATCCAAACTAATGATTTTAACACTTTTATTCATTTTTTCAAGACCTTTAGCCAAGGCTAAAGATGAACCAATCGCATCCCCATCTGGCTTAAGATGGGGAAGGATTATAAATGATTGGTTTGTTTTGATAGTGCTGATAATATTATTCATCATCATCGTTCTCATGGTTGATATCTAGAGTATGGATGATTTTTTCAAGATGCATTGCATTTTTAATAGAGTCATCCAGTTTAAATACAGGCTCTGGAGTATAATGCAAAGTAATCACTCTTCCGATTTCTCTCCTGATAAATCCTTTTGCCTTGTTTAATCCTTTCATCGCCTCTTCAATATTGACGTTATCTTGAAGGAAACTAATGTAAATATATACATAGCGATGATCTCTAGTGGTCTCAACATGTGTAATGCTTGTCAATTGTGGAATTCGAGGATCTTTTATTTCATTTAAAATCAAATTGCTTACAATTTTTTTTATTTCTTCTGATATCCGTTTATTTCTATCAAATTTCATTTCATTACCTCCCTATTAATCAAGGGTTCTCTTAATTTCTTTAATAAAGAAAGACTCAATAATATCCCCTTCTTTTAAATCGTTGTAATTTTCTAGTCCTATACCACATTCAAATCCAGTAAGGACCTCTTTAGCATCATCTTTAAATCGTTTCAATGATGATATTTTACCTTCGAAAACTACAATTCCTTCTCTAATCAATATAACGCTTGATTTCCTTGTAACTTTACCTTCAAGCACATACGCGCCAGCGATTGTTCCAACATTAGGTACTTTAAACGTTGTTCTTACTTCTGTTTTACCTTCAACAATTTCTTTATATTCTGGATCTAAAAGACCCGATAAAGCATCTTTTACATCTTTTATCGCTTCATAAATGATTCTATACGTTCTAATCTCAATATTTTCTCTATCCGCTATAGAAGAGACATTAGAACTCGGTCTAACGTTGAATCCTACAACCAATGCATTTGAAGCAGAAGCCAATAAAACGTCAGATTCTGTAATAGCACCAATTTGAGAATGGATAATATTCACTCTTACCTCATCATTTGATAATTTTTCAAGTGATTGTCTAAGAGCCTCAATAGATCCATGAACGTCAGCTTTAAGAACTACGTTAAGATCTTTGATTTCTCCATCTTTGATTTGTTCAAATAATTCTTCTAAAGAAACGTTCTTTCTATTAGATCTCATAGCTTGATTTTTCTCAATAGTTATATTTCTTCCAGCATGTATCCGAGCTAGTTTGTCATCAGTTGTAACATAGAATTTATCTCCGGCTACAGGCACTTCATTTAATCCAATCACTTCTACTGATGTCGAAGGTTTCGCAGCATTGACAGTTTTCCCGTTGTCGTTGAACATAGCTCTTACTTTACCAGATGTTTTCCCTACGAAAAACGCATCTCCTACTCTTAAAGTACCATTTTGCACTATAACTGTCGCAACAGGTCCTCTTCCTTTATCAAGATTTGCTTCGATTACAGTTCCAACGCCAGGTCGTTTTGGATTCGCTTTTAATTCTTCCATTTCAGCAACCAACAACACATTATCCAGCAAGCTATCGATATTTTCGCCTTTAAGAGCAGACAACTCTACAGCTATAACATCTCCGCCCCATTCTTCGATAACGACTCCATGCTCTGAAAGTTCTTGTTTTACACGATCAGGGTTGGCATTTATTTTATCGATTTTGTTGATTGCAACAATAATAGGTACCTCTGCAGCTTTTGCATGGTCTATCGCTTCAATTGTTTGCGGCATTACACCGTCATCTGCAGCAACGACTAATATTGCAATGTCTGTCACCTGTGCACCTCTTGCTCTCAATGTTGTAAAGGCTTCATGACCAGGTGTATCTAAAAATACAATTTTTTTGTTTTTGA
>DAOURC010000067.1 GCA_030625285.1 Eubacteriales bacterium | reverse complement strand
ATAACATCCGCAAATTCTGCAACTTTTCTGTTGTCAGTTGAGATTCTAACGCGATACGATTCTCTTACTTTTTCTAGTTTATGAAAACTTCTATTGCTGACTTTGATAAAATTCGGATCGAATTTATTAGAATTTATCATTCCGGCAACTATCGCCTTTGACATGTTTCCTGCACCGATTATTCCGACTTTTGGATGCATGTATTCACCACCTTTTTGAGTATTAATGAATTATATTACAGTTTCGTAAAAAAGTAAAATGAGAGAAGTATTTAGCTTCTCTCATTTCCCATAAATCCCATAACTATAAGTCCGGGCCCTACATGTGATCCAATTGTTGGAGATTCTTCACTGATGATGATATCTGTAAAACCTAATTCGGTTTCTATCATCGACTTGAATTCATTAGCATCTTCTTCGCAATTGCCGTGTCCGATAATAATTGGAGATAAATCGGGATTGTAATTTGCTTTAAGAATTTCTAAAAAGTTTCTATATACTTTTTTTCTGCCTCTAATTTTTTCTCTTTGTCTTAGCTTGCCGTCTCTGTCCATATCCATCACAGGTTTTAAATTCAACAATGTACCGACTGTTGCTAAAACAGGTGGGATTCTACCGCCGTTTTTTAAAAATATCAAATCGTTTACTGAAAAGATATGATTGACATTTAGTCTGTTTTCTTCAATATATCCAGCAATTGTCGATATGTCATTTTCTCTAAGCATTTCAACGGCTTTTTTAACAATGACACCATAGCCGACAGAAGCGCAATAAGAATCGACTATTGTGATTTTTGCATCGGGATATTCGTCTAGAAGCATCTCTTTTGCAATGAGGGCATTATTATATGTTCCGCTCATGCCAGATGAAAATGCGATATATAATACTTCATTGTTATTTTCGTATAAAAGTTTAAACTTCTCAAAGAAATTCATTGGAGTAATTTGAGATGTTTTTGGAATTGCGCCATTTCTTAATTCGTCGTAAAATTCTTTGTATGATACTTCTACGCCGTGGTCATCTAAAAAATCTTTTTTTCCTAAATGAATAGGCATGCTAATCATATGTAAAATATCATCATTTTCTTTGTAAAAAGAACTTGGAAGGTTACAACATGAATCAGCTAGGATAATTTTATTCATAAATAGGCCTCCTTTGAAATGAATAATAATAGTATATCAAATATTTCTGATTCTTTATAGTACTATAATTAGATGATTTTGGGGTATAATAAATTTGGGGTGATAAAAGTGAAGAAAATAATTATTATAAGCATTTTAGCGGCATTATTTATATCAGGGATTAGTTTTGGCCTATCTTTTATTGATATCAATTCAAATGATTGGTTTTATGATGATGTAATGGATTTAACAAAATGGGGAGTCATCAATGGATTTGAGGATGGAACATTTAGACCAGATGATTCTGTTAACGTTGATCAGTTTATAAAACTTATTGTTACATCTCTAGGATATGATCTTGAAAACGGTGAAGTTTATTGGGCAAGGCCGTTTATCGTCAAAGCATATGAAATCGGATTAATAGAAATCAATTCATTTAATGATTTCACTCGCCCTATAACTAGAGGAGAAATGGCGAAAATTATTGTAAACGCCTTAGATGAAAATTATACAAATGAAATATTTGAATATAGTTTTTATATGAAAGACTATTTTCTTTACGAAGATGAGGATGTATTGAAAGCATATTATCTCGGTATTATAACCGGATACCCTGATGGAAGCTTTTATCCTGATAAGAATGCGACAAGAGCTGAAGCCAGTACAATGCTTATGAGAATGTTAATAGAAGAAAGACGAATTGAAACAAATTATCTACTTGAAAAAGAAGCTTATTTAATGATGATGAAAGAATATTATATGGATTTAAGAGCATATTATCTTGATATTTATAGTAATATTTCTAGTTATGAATCTTATAGTCTTGATAATGGAGATGTAATATATGAAGTAAGTGAAAATGTCGATATTTATATATGGAACGATGGAGATATGTTTATTGGAGAAATGAATAACGGCGAATACGGAGAGCAAGGTTATTTTGTTTGGGAAGACGCTGAATATATAGGACAATTGAATAACGAATTACGTACTGGTGAAGGTGTCATGATATTCGCAGATGCTGTATACACTGGCGATTTTTTAGATGGCAGCATGACTGGAACGGGAGTTGTAGAGTGGAATGATGAACATATATTTATAGGGAATTTCGATGATGGATATGTAGATGGATTTGGTAAACATTACCATCCTAATGGAGACTATTATATCGGATATTTTGATCAAGGAATCAACGACGGAATTGGAATAAATACGTATAAAAACGGTCTGACGTATTTTGGAACTTATAATCAGGGAGAAAGAGATGCAGATGACTTTACAATGTATTACAACTTTCTAGATGAAAGAGAATTTGAAGATAAGATTGAAAATATTTTGAATTCAATAATTTCACAAGGTATGTCGAAAAACGAAAAAATCAAGTCGATATATGATTATTTGATATTGAATATATCATATGATCATGATGGATACGATAGCGGCGATATTTCTAACGCGTCTCACTCGGCATATGGAGCTATAGTAAATGGCGTAGCTGTTTGCGATGGCTATTCAGAAGCTATTAACTTACTGCTGAATCGATTAGGAATCGAATCAGACATTGTCATTGGTCAAACAGATGGAGAAGGACATGCGTGGAACTATGTGGAGTTTGAAGAAGGCTACTATTATCTTGATGCAACTTGGGATGATAGTGATAATGGAAAGATAAGATATGATTATTATAAAAAGACCTTATCAGAAATGAATCAGGATCATGTGCTTGAAACAATAGTTGAATAGGAGAATAATTATGTTGAAAAAAATAATGAAACAAGTATTTATGTTATCAAAAATTTTGAAAAAAAGCAGTAGAAGATTTCCTGAGACACTTCTTGTTGTTTTAGGAGTGGTGATTGTTGGAATTATACTCAATCACACCGACTATAATCAAATTGAAACAATGGAATCTTTACGAAAGATGCTGTTGGCTTTGATTTTAGGTATTCCGATGTATTCCGCTGGAAAATTAATTGTTGAGAAATTCAATTTGACTGTTTTATATAGAATTCTTATGGATGCAGGATTTACAATATTCCTGGTAATTTACTATTATATGATGCCAAAAGACATCAATGGTGAATTTATGATTAAATTCATGCTTTTAAACACTAGTTTCTATCTGCTTTTCAGTTTAGTTCCTTATTTGTTCAAAAGAGAGAATTATTCAAGATATGTATTGAATATAATCACAAATTTATTTATAACTTTATTATTTTCGTTGGTTTTATATCTTGGAATCAATGCAATTGTTTTTACAGTGGAGCAATTGTTTGAACTAGATTTCGACAATGATATTTATTTCGATATGTTCATAATCATTGCAGGATTATTTTCTGTAACTCATTTTCTTGGAAGCGTGCTTCCGATTGGAAAAGACATTGATAGTGAATATTACCCACCAGTGTGGAAAATATTATTCATTTATATAGTTGCACCATTATTATCTATATACACTGTGATACTCTATGCTTACTTTGTAAGGCTGCTTGTTATAAAGGAATTTCCAATCAATATGCTTGGTCATTTGGTTGTATGGTATGGTCTTATCAGTGTGATAATTCTATTTTTCATAAATAGAATTAGATTGGATAGTATATATACGAAAGCATTCTATAAATATTTTCCGGTTGCAATCATGCTTCCATTAGCAATGTTATTTACAGCGATAGGAAGTAGAATAGCTGATTTCGGTCTTACTCCTTCAAGATACTTTGTTGTGATTTCAGGCCTTTGGGTGGTTGGCAGCATGATTTATATTTTCTTTTCTAAATCACTTAAATCGACAGTTTTAGTTATAAGTGCCATTGCAGTGCTTTTGATTTCCGCATATGGTCCGCAGAGTGCGTTTAGTCTTTCCGCAAATAATCAAAATAATAGATTTGAAAGCTTGCTTATGGAATTGAGTATGCTCGAGAATGATAATATTGTTCCTCGAAGTGACTTGAGTGATGAAGGGAAGAAAGAGATCAATGAATTTATTCGGTATTTTGATAGAGATCATTCATTTGATGATGTAAGAGTTTTGCCTGAAGGTTTCGAATATAAAGATATGAAAGAAACATTCGGGTTTGAACATTCTTATTATTATCCTAGAACAAAGTCTGATATAAGCTATTTCTATGATGAAGATTCACTGATTGTCGATATTAGCTCTTATGATTATTTGGTGGATATAAATCTAGATATTCGTGAGGATTTTATTTCGGAAAACGAAGAAATTTTAGTTGAGTTCGATGAAAACGATAAATTGTTAATAATTTTTATTAACGATGATGAAGTTGCTAAAATCGATATGATTCAATTTATAGAGGATTTCGATAGTAGACAAAATAGGAAACAGCCTCAAAGCATTGATGATGTTACAGTAAAAATGGATTTCGAGAAAATTCAATTGAATTTTATTATAAACAATCTTTTCTATGAACCAACAGATGAGGATGTTGATATTGATTATGGAAGTATGAAATTTAAAATGTTAATAAAAATAAAATAATATATTAATAAAATGGGGGAATTTTATTATGATAAAACTTCTAGCGGATTCTACATGTGATCTGAGCGATGAGATATTGGAAAGGCATAATATCTCGATGGTGCCATTATATGTGACGATTGAGGGAAAGACATACAAAGATAGAGTCGATATCTTGCCTGATTATCTGTATAGCATTATCGAGGAAGTTGAAGGAGATATAAAAACAGCTAATCCGAGTCCTGAAGATTTTTGCAGTTCGTTTAAAGATGCGATTAAAGAGGGTTATGATGAGATCATATGCATTTGCATGTCTAGTGGGACAAGTGGTTCATATCAGTCGGCTGAAATAGGCAGGAATATACTATTTGAAGAAAATCCAGATCTTGAAGTGAAAATAAGAGTTATCGATTCGGTTTCAATGAGCCACGGAAGTGGTTGGCTTATATTGAAAAGCGCTCAATTGATTGAATCCGGCATGAGTTATGAAGAAATAGTAGATTTTGTTGAAATGTATAAATATAATGTTAAACATTACCTTTATGTAGATGATTTAGATCATTTGATCAAGAGTGGACGATTG
>DAOURC010000054.1 GCA_030625285.1 Eubacteriales bacterium | reverse complement strand
GCATTTCTTTTGCCAGATAGCGATTCCAAGGCGCTTTGCAGCATCTGATCTCCTATTGAGTGGATAGCTACGTCTATATTTTTTTCGTGGCAAAGGTCGACGATGCTGTTTAATTTTTCTTGGGAAAAGTTCAAAATGCCTGCTGCATCTTTTGCATCGTTATAAGGTTCAAGTAGTTTTGCAGTTCTAGCTCCTAATGAACCGTCTCCCAATATCTTTATTGGTCCATACCTAAAAAAACTGTTTTTTTCTTTGTCTTGCCTATAATTTGGAATGTGTTTTATATAATTATCATAACTGCCGAAATTAGATTGTTCATATACTCTGATATTTAAATTCATATCCTCGAATGTTTCAAAAACCAACTTATGTTCATCTTCACTTACAGCGGATAAATCGTCCGATTGAACAGAAGTGATGCCGTATTTCAATAATTCGTCGGTTGCATCGCCAAGATATTTTTCAATATCTTTTTTATTTAACTTTGGCAGAATTGATTTAACTTTTTCCATTTCGGATTCTTTGAAAATGCCGTTATCTTTATAAGTTCCAGATAATTTCATCGCCATGCTGTTGGCGACAAGTATATGACCGCAAACCCTTGTTAGAATTATGGGCTTTGTTCTCGATATTTCATCTAAATCATATTTTGTTGGAAGTCTGTTTTCTTCAAATTGATCTTGATTCCACCCTCTACCATAAATTATCTCGTGGGGTTTGGAATACTCTAAAACTCTATCCTTGATTTCCTCGATGGATGTAGTATCTGATAAATCAAGTTGGTTTAAGTTCATGCCGAATCCGAGCATATGCATATGAGAATCATTGAATCCTGGGAGAACGGTCTTCCCTTTAAGATTTATTGCAGGTATGTTTTTAAAGTTTTTATCAATCTCTTTGTTTGTACCAACTGCTATTATTCTACCCTTATCTATTACAAAAGCTTCGGCTATATCATTTTCCTTTTGCATGGTAATGATTTTTCCGTTTATGAATTTAATCATTATAGTCTCTCCTGAAGATGCTCATTATTATATCGTCGTGATACTTGCCGTTTCTAAAGAGTTCTTCTTTTAGTACAGCTTCAATTTTAAATCCGCATTTTTCATAGCTTTTAATCGCTCTTTCATTAAAAGAGAAGACTTGAAGTTTAATCTTGTTTACAGGGATTTGATTAAAAATAAAATGTATTAAAGTTTTCATAGCATCTGTACCGTATCCTTTATTCCAGAATGGTTTTCCTAGAAAAATACCTACAGTGCAAACAGAATTATTGAAATCCAAATTATTTATACCACATCCACCTATGTATTCTTTGTTTTCTAGAGTTTCAATAGCGAAGTTATATTCGTTCTTTAAAGCCGATCGTGAATCTATGAAAGTTTTTTCATCTGTAAACGTAAATGGGAAAGGTATAGTAGGGCGGAGATTCAAAAGAACCTCTTGTGAATTGATAAGTTCCATAATTTTTTGAGGGTTGTCGTTTGAATCGTAAGCTCTTAACCTTATAAGTTTTCCTTCTAGCATCATTAATACCAGCTCCTTTTAAATAAGTATAGAAAAAATATTAAAATAGGTAAAGAAAATATTATTTATAATCGTTCACTACATTGCTATGCAAGGTAGTTTGTGGTACGATTAACATGAATATAAAAGGTTGTGATTGTGTGAATATACAGTTTAAAAAAGGTGTTTTAGAATTATGCGTATTTGCCATTTTAGAAGATGGTGATTGTTATGGTTATGAACTTGTTAATAAAATTTCTAAAAACATAACAATTTCAGAAGGTACGATTTATCCCCTTCTTAGACGTTTGACGAAGGAAGGATATTTCAAGACTTATTTAGTTGAGTCTTCTGAGGGACCGCCGCGTAAGTATTATAAGATAACACCTGAAGGACTAGTTGTATATAAGAATTTAAAAAAACAATGGTTTAGCTTTGTGGAGGGTGTCAATAATGTCATTGAAAGAGGTGATGACAGTGAATAAAAAAGAATTTATAAATGTACTAAGAAAAGGGTTGTCGGGATTAGATAAAAATGAAAGAAAAGATATTTTGCTTGATTATGAAATCCACTTTGCCGAGGGGATTAAACAGGGGAAATCTGAAGAACTGATATGCGATGATCTAGGTTCTCCAAAGGAAATAGGAAAATTATATAAGGCGAATATCTTTATAGATGAAGCAGGTAAGAATGTTTCGCCCAACAATATTATTAAAGCTATCATGGCATCTATCGGACTTGGTATTGCTAATCTTGTTTTAGTATTGGGACCATTTTTAGGTTTGTTGGGTGTTGTTATAGCAATACTTGCTACAAGCATTGCAATGGTAACATCTGGAGTGGTGATATTTGTTGATGTATTTATTATGCCTATAGATTTTATTGATTTGTATGTACCGTGGTATTTATTATACAATCCTACAATATCAATTTTTCTTGCTATCAGTCTTGTTATGTTAGGTGTATCGATTTTTGTATTAGGAATATTGTTATGCCGAGTAATCTATAGTTTGACGGTAAGATATTTAGAGTTTAATTTAAAAATGATTAAAGGAAAGTAGGACTCGTTGATGAAAAGACTAGGAATCAATACAGTACATCTCGATATGAATGAAATAATGGATTTGGGACTGAATCGCGTAGAATTTGTATTGGGAAGAGGTAAATCGTATGAAGTGATGCATAGAGAGGTAATGGAAGGTATAAAAGAGGCTGAAATGCTTAAATTTCCATATAGCATACATCTGCCTCTTTTTACCTTCGAGTGGTATGAAGATGACTATTTAAGCGCGTTTTATTTAGATCCTGATAAAGAAAAAAGAGAATTATCTTTCAAATTTTTAGAAGAAAACTTGATTTGTTTAAAAAAGTTTCATCCTGAGTATTGTATAATTCACTTTCAAGGAGTATATAAGTTCAGTCGAGATGAAGAAGAATTTAAAAAATTACTTAATAGCACATTGATCAGGTTGAATGAGTTGTCGATAAAATATGAAATAAAGCTTTTACTAGAGTATTTTGGATCGAATTACATGTTCTATAAGATTGATGACTGGATCAAATTTATCGATCCATATTCAAATTTAGGGATTCTATGTGATACTGGACATTTGTATTTTTCTTCAATTATGCATGAATTTGATTTTTTTGAAGGACTAAAAAAACTTTCAGAGTCGTCTTATGCCTTTCATCTGTGGACTACTAAAGGAGACAAGGCGTATAGTGATTCAGAGTATTATATTGAATATCATCATATAGCGGCCAATATGGCTCAGAAAAAAATTGACGGTTTTGCCTTTGATGTTAAAAAAGTGATGGATATAATTTCGCAGTATAATCGTCCAATTATTATAGAAGCCTCAGAAAAATATCATGGTCGAAAATATTTTCTAGAAGGAATTAAAAGCATAGCTGAATACTTTGTTAAAAAATAGTTACCAAATATTACAATAGTATTTCATTTTAAGTAAAATTATGTATTAATTATTAAATAAAGTATATAGTATAAGATATTAAGAAAAATGGAGGTGTCATCATGACGGTACTAATTATTATTGCAACAATAACACTTGTAGTTTGGTTAGACAATCCGAGAGAGGAAAATGAGTATGACGACACACATTATCTTAATTGATATATTTGAATTATCAGAATATTCAGTCACTTAAAATTTATTAAACATAAAAAAAATATTATACTCTTGACAAAAAAAATAAAAAGTTATATAATTATTGATTTTTTGCTGGAAAGATGTTACAATAAAAGCATAATATTAGATGGGGTGATGTAGGTGGCAACAAGGAAAACTTTGACTGAGATTAAGCAGCATGTTCAAGATCATTTGGGAGAAAAAGTAATTTTAAGAACAAATAAAGGACGTAAGAAGGTTAAGACAAAAGAAGGAGTTTTACTGGAAACGTATCCATCTGTGTTTGTAGTTAGAATTGATCCTGGTCTGGAATCGGAGAGAAAGATATCATATAGTTATTCAGATATATTAACTGAAACTGTTGAAGTGATGTTGACAGAAAACCAAGAAAGAATATATGTATCATGATATAAAAGAGTTGATAACTCTTTTTTTTTTATAAAAAATTAAAAAAAGTTTTATACCATATTGTTAATAATTATACAATATACAATCTAAAATAATATAGAATTGCACCATGTGGAATTAAATGGGAATATATACAGTGGATGAATATTCAGAAAATATGAAATATATGGAATACTTAATATCTATTGGATTTGCGTTGTTAAGGGATACATAGTATACTGAAAAAGTTGAAAAACGACATGAATAAAATGGTAATTAATAACAAAAACATGTAGAGGAGTGGACTTAAAAGATGAATATAAATGTTTTTTCAGAAATCGGAAGACTAAAAAGAGTTTTGTTACATCGTCCAGGACCTGAAATTGAGAATTTGACACCAGAATTGATGGACAGACTATTGTTTGACGACATCCCGTTTTTAGATGTGGCGAGGGATGAACATGATGCTTTTGCCAAGGTTTTTACAGATCATGGGATAGAAGTTTTTTATCTTGAGAATTTAGTAGCGGAAATCTTGGAAGATGCAAAGGTAAAAGAAATATTTATCAATCAATTCATTTCTGAATCGTCGATAAAAAGTGATGTCAGAAAAAAACAAGTGAAAGAGTATTATTATTCTTTTGAGGATAATAAAAAGTTGGTTGAAAAAATGATTGCCGGCATTCGAGTGGAAGAGTTTCAAAAAGTTGATACTGAGAATCTTAGAGACTTGATAATGAATGACTATCCTTTTATAGTAGATCCTATGCCGAATCTATATTTTACAAGAGATCCATTTGCCACTATTGGTAATGGTGTATCACTAAACCATATGGCGACAGTGACGAGAAACAGGGAAACGATATTTGGACAGTATATTTTTAAATATCATAAAGAGTTTAAAAATCAAGAGCTGCCATTTTGGTATAACAGAGATCTGCCTTTTTCAATAGAAGGTGGAGATCAGCTTATTTTAAGCGATAAAGTATTGGCTATAGGAATTTCACAAAGGACACAACCGGATGCCATTGATATTTTAGCTAAAAAATTATTTGCTTCTAATATGCCTTTTGAAACGATACTTGCTTTTGATATTCCAAAATCCAGAGCTTTCATGCATTTGGACACGGTTTTCACTATGGTTGATTATGATAAGTTTACAATACACCCTGAGATCGAGGGTCCGCTAAGTGTGTACTCTTTAACTAAAAAAGATGATAAAATAGTTATTGAAAAAGAAATTAACGAGCTTGACAAGATTCTTGCGAAATATTTGGGAATCGACAAGGTGACACTCATAAGATGTGGTGGAAAAAGAGGAATTGATGCAGGGAGAGAGCAATGGAATGACGGTTCGAACACATTAGCTATTGCACCTGGAGAAGTTATCGTTTACTCAAGAAATCACGTTACAAATAAATTGCTTCAAGAGCACGGAGTTAAGATTCACATAATACCTTCATCGGAGCTTTCGAGAGGCCGAGGTGGTCCTAGATGTATGTCTATGCCGCTAGAAAGAGAAAAAATTTAAATTATTCAAGGAGGGCTAAATATGCCAGTAAGTTT
>DAOURC010000100.1 GCA_030625285.1 Eubacteriales bacterium | reverse complement strand
ACTAGACTTAGGATCTAGCGCTTTACGGCGTGGGGGTTCGACTCCCTTCGCCCGCACCAAAATGCAGAAGTGGCTCAGTGGTAGAGCATCGCCTTGCCAAGGCGAGGGTCGCGGGTTCAAATCCCGTCTTCTGCTCCAATTTTTTATAGTTATGGAGAGGTACCGAAGTGGTCATAACGGGGCGGTCTTGAAAACCGTTAGGGTTCAGAGCCCACGTGGGTTCGAATCCCACCCTCTCCGCCACATGCCCAGATAGCTCAGTCGGTAGAGCAGAGGACTGAAAATCCTCGTGTCGGTGGTTCGATTCCGCCTCTGGGCACCAAATTAGTTGTTAACTTTTGTTAGCAGCTTTTTATTTTTTTGGTATAATAAAATATGGTGATAAGTTTGTTAATATAGGAAATATAATGAATAGGACTCGATTTATCCACTTTATCCACCTTTTATCAACAGTATATTTTTATCAACAACGTATTTTATAGAATAGACGATAGTTATTAACAGATTAAATTAGGTTAACAATAGAGTCCATTGATGTTAGAATTAGTAAAGGAGATATCCAACAAATCAATTTTTGAAAGATATATTGAGAAGATTCAAAGTGATAGACTAAATGAGAGTAAGAATTTTATTAGAGAAGAAGGCGGAAAATAATGTATATAGGAATTTTGATTGCGTTGTTAGCGGGAATTTTCATATCTGTACAAGGAAGCTTAAATGGAATGGTTGGAAATAATTCTAGCGTTGCGGCGGTTATATCAATACCTGTTGCAGTTCAGATGATTATATATTTTATAGTGATTGCTTTTAATAATAATTTTAGAAATGAGATAGCAGAAATATTCAATTATAATTATGGAATATCACTATTGATTGTTTCTGCACTTTTAGGGATAGGAATCATGTTGACTTTGACTATTTCGGTGATGAAGGTTGGACCGCTTCTTGCCTTATCTACAGTTGTCTTTTCTCAATTGCTGATATCTATGATTATCGAACATTTCGGCTTCTTCAATATGGCTGTTAAAAGCATTAATGTATCAAGAATTACCGGATTATTATTTATGCTTTTGGGAATTATACTTTTTAGTAGAAAATAGATTTTGAAAATTCTATTTAATCAATAACAATTTGTAAGAAATTTAGTATACTATAGTTAGAATATAATTTTTGAGGTGAAGTCAGTGAGTATTGTACTAGATATTATTAGAAATATTAGAATAGTTGATATTGTAGATATCATAATTGTCGCATATGTATTTTATAAATTCTTGATGTTAGTAAGAGAAACACGCGCAGAGCAACTTATTAAGGGCATTATCGTGCTTTTAATTGCCTCGAAGGTCAGTGAGTGGTTAAAACTCTATATGATTCATTATATTTTGAAAAACACATTGACTTTAGGTGTAGTCGCATTGCTTATCGTTTTTCAACCTGAACTTAGAAGAGCTTTAGAGTATATAGGAAGAAGTAAAGTTTTTTCTAAAAATATTGGAGAATCAATAGATAAAGAAGCTGAAAGCGTCATAGATGAATTATCTACTGCTATTGCAGATATGTCTAGAAATAAAATTGGAGCTTTAGTTGTTATTGAGAGGGAAACCGGACTTAATGAAATCATTCAAACAGGTTTGAATATTGACTCGAAGATCATCAGTGAATTGATATTGAATATATTTACTCCGAAAACTCCTCTACATGATGGAGCAATTGTTATTCGAAAGGATAGGATCGTTTCTGCAGGTTGCTTGTTACCGTTAACCAGCAATTTTTCTTTAAATAAAGAACTTGGAACCAGGCATCGCGCTGCACTTGGCATGATGGAAAATTCAGATGCCATTGTTGTAGTTGTTTCTGAAGAAACAGGGATTATTTCTATTGCTATTGATGGTAAATTGCAAAGATACCTAGATATCGATACTATGAAAAAGATCTTAAAAAATGCTTTGATTGTTGATTACCATAGAGGTATTAATATCAGAAAATGGTGGGGAAAAAATGATTAATAAATTAAACAAATTCTTCAAGGACACTAATTTATCAAGCAATACAACTGCAAAAGTGATTTCTATTGTTTTTGCCATTGTTTTTTGGGTTTTTGTTATGGATCAAGTCAACCCTGAAATTATAAAAGAATTCAGCAATGTCAGGGTTGAAATAGTAGGTATTGAGCAGATCAACAATGAAGGCCTCGTTTTATTGAATGAAGAAGAAAACTTTGTCAAAATATCTGTTAAAGGAAGACGAAATGATCTTTTGAGTTTTGACGAAAACTACTTGGTTATAACTGCCGATATAAGAGGTTATCAACAAGGACTAAATACTGTACCTATCGACAAGAGAATATTAGCCGATAATGTTACAATTGCAGATATTTCAAAATCGGAAATCAAGGTTGAATTAGATAAGATAGTGAGTATTCCAAAAGTTGTAGAAATTGAAAAGATAGGTAAACTAAACGCAGGATTTGAACTGGATAATATCATACAATCGAAAGCGGAAGTAATTGTAAAAGGTCCTGAAACTTTTGTAAACAGAGTTGAGGCGGTACGTGGTGAGATTACAATTACAGGAATCGAAAACGATTACCAAACTGAAGTGTCGATGGTTCCTGTTGACTACGATGGCAATGAAGTTGTAGGAGTAGAACTGATAGAAGGTTCAGTGGTATATTCCTTTGAAGTGTTTAAACTTAAAACAGTACCGATTGATTTAAAAGTCGTTGGAGAATTACCTGAGGAATATATTTTGGTAGACGTCTTTTCAAATCCGACAACGGTTGTAATTAAAGGAAAATCAGAGAATGTTGATAAAATTAAAAAAATCGAAACTTCCGTTATAGATTTAACTGAAAAACTGGAGTCGTTTGATATAAATCTAAATTTGATTTTACCAGAAGGGATAAATACTCCATATGTTAAAGAATCTATTAGTGTAAATGTAATTATAGAAAAATTAGAAACTAAGGAATTTGTTTTTGCTGTATCAGAAATGCCGATTATAAATTTAAATGAAAATTTAAATATAAAAATTACCGACAAAAATGATACTGTGGATTTAACTTTAAAAGATATTAGAAGCAAGCTTGATGAAATCATTCGAAATGATATAGAATTGGTTCTAGATGTTTCCGATTTATTACCTGGGAAATATATGTTGCCGATAGAAATTGTGACAAAGAAAGAAATTAGAGAACTATATTTAAACCCAGAAATAGTTGAACTTGAAATTCTGATTACTGAAGAATAGGAGTAATTTGATGAAAAGAGAAATAGAACTTGTCATTAATTCAACTCACGATGCGATGATTGCTGTAGATTTAGAAGGTATGATCACCCTCTTTAATAGGGCGGCAGAAAAGCTGACAAAAATTAATACTCAAGATGCTATGGGAAAACATATTACGAATGTTATTGAAACGACTAGATTACCTTTTGTTTTAAAAACTGGAAAATCAGAATTGAACAGAAGGCAGCCGTTAGGTGATATTGAAATTATTACTAATCGCATGCCTGTGCTAAATGAAGAAGGCGCTGTTGTTGGAGCGATTGCAGTATTTAGAGATATTACTGATATTGTGACGTTAGCTGAAGAAATTACTGATTTAAAAGAAATCAGGGGAATGCTAGAAGCTATTTTCGATGCAACACAAGATGCTATATCCGTAGTTGATAAAAATGGAATGGGTATGCTTATTAATCCGGCATATACGAGAATTACAGGATTTAGCGAAAAGGATATAATCGGTAAAAAGTGCACTGTTGATTTATCGGAAGGTGAAAGTGTGCATTTGAAAGTATTAGCAACAGGTAAACCCGTAAAAGGGGCTAGACTATTCGCCGGTGTAAATAAAAAAGAAGTTATAGTTGATGCAGCTCCTATCAACGTCAATGATGAACTAATTGGAAGTGTAGCTGTTATTCATGATCTATCTGAAATAAAAGAATTAACTCATAAATTAGATCAAGCAAAGAGGATTATTAGAACTCTTGAGGCTAAGTATACTTTTGATGATATCAAGGGATCTGATAAAAAACTAATTGATGTAATTGAAAAAGCAAAAATAGCTGCCGATACACCTGTAACTGTAATTATTCGAGGAGAGAGCGGTACTGGAAAAGAGCTTATAGCTCATGCCATACATAATGCCAGTGGTAGAAAATTTTCTCAATTTGTCCGTGTCAATTGTGCGGCTATAAGTGAGAGTTTATTGGAAAGTGAATTGTTTGGTTATAAAGAAGGTGCTTTTACTGGAGCTCTAAAAGGTGGAAATATTGGTTATTTTGAAATGGCAGATGGAGGAACGATCTTTTTA
>DAOURC010000162.1 GCA_030625285.1 Eubacteriales bacterium | reverse complement strand
GTTAAATTGGTGAGTGATCAATTAAAAGGTTCACCGGTTAAAGTAACTTCAGTTATAGGATTTCCTCTAGGAACATCAACTAGTGAAATAAAAGCATTGGAAGCAAAAAAAGCGATTGAAGATGGCGCTGATGAGATCGACATGGTTATTAATGTTGCTGCTTTAAAAGACAAAGAATATGATTTCGTCAGAGAAGATATTAAAGCTGTTGTTAATGAAGTTGAAGGGAAAGCGATTCTTAAAGTAATTCTAGAGACGTGTTTACTGACAGATGAAGAGAAAGTTAAAGCATGTGAATTATCTATGGAAGCTGGAGCAAATTATGTCAAGACATCAACTGGATTCAGTACAGGTGGAGCAACTATAGAAGATGTAAAGCTTATGAAGAAAACAGTTGGGGACAAGTTGAAGGTAAAAGCTTCTGGTGGTATTAGAGATGTCAATATTGCAAAAGCGATGATAGAAGCTGGAGCATCAAGACTTGGAGCAAGTTCTTCGGTTAGCATTGTAAAAGGATTGGAATCAAATTCTGATTATTAAGAGCTTAAATCAAGCTCTTTTTTTTTATTTTTAAATAGATGAAAATATAGTATAATTAAAACAGTTGATTTTAATTAGACAACAAACAGGAGGAAATCATGTATTATTCTAATAATTTTGGATGCTTAATAGTGCTTGTGATATTTATTCTTATATTTTCATTTGCAACAAGGTTGATATTTACTACACCGTTAGGTTTAGTACTTGCAATATATTTAATTTATCGCTGGTATGTCGGCAATAAAAAAGTATCGGTTAAATCGAATGATCAACCAACTGAAGAATTCAGTTCAAACAACAATCATGAAGAATTCTTTGATGAAGATGAAGAAGTTATCGATGTCGATTATGAAGACATTGATGATTAATCAATCAATTTAAATAAAAACCATAACCCTGTCTATAATCTGGCTCTTCGATGTAGATAGGGTTGTTTTATAAGGTAAATATTTGGAATTTCGAGGTGTTTCATATGAAAATATTCTATGGCATAAAAATA
The DNA here is from genome assembly GCA_030625285.1 of Eubacteriales bacterium. Taxonomy (GTDB): domain Bacteria; phylum Bacillota; class Clostridia; order Peptostreptococcales; family Acidaminobacteraceae; genus DAOURC01. Next base: position 2,180 of record DAOURC010000162.1, on the reverse strand, counting down.
AAGGATAAATCAATACCAAGTATAAAAGATATTGCACAGTTGGAACTTGAAGGTATTAAAGGAAGATTGACCAATCCAGATAATTATCATTTAACGTTGAAGTTCGTCGGCGAAGTCAAGAAAGAAGGTATTGACAGTTATATAGACTTATTGAAAATCAACGCGAAAAAAATGAATTCGTTTTCGATTGACCTTGATGTTATTGATACATTCGAGAAGAAAAAAGGAAATGTCATTTGGATCGGTACTAAAAAAAAGTCTAGTGAATTTGAACAACTGGCGAAATACTTTGATGATAAACAAAATGCTTTGCCGCATTTGACAATAATGAGGAAATCCAACGAGATAGTTAAAAAAGAGATAGAAAATTTTGAAATACTAGTTGACGAAATAACTTTATTTGAAAGTAAAAGGATAAATGATAAACTGTGTTATTTACCAATATGTTCAGAGAAATTAAAGCGATTATAATACAATGGTAAAACATATCTTTTTACTATGCCAACGATTATCGATGAGGTACTTTTCATAAATAGTGATATTATTGTTTATATCCACTAATATCACAGTCTGAAATACAGTTCCATAATGATTACCTGCAACAAATGTAGATGATAAATGGTGTTCTTCTTTTTTAGACATACCAGTATCGGTAGGGAGATTGTTCCATGATTTCGTTGTATCATCTAATATTTTAAAAAGACTGGATTCGGTTATTTGGTTGATAGACAATAAATCTTTGAGATTTTTCTTTCCGCTAGTAACTTTATTCCATTCAGTATCTAAGAATGCATTGCTAAGACCATGTATTCCATCATCGATTTCAACATTTTCATCAAGAATATTTGAATAATAAAACAGATTGTTCAAATCACCATAGACAAGATTGAATGGATTGAATGAGTCTTTATCTCTATGCAGATAAAGCGCAAAATCATGAATTTTATTATTAGCCGTAAGAAATCTATTCAATAGATGACCGCGGCTTTTTTTATTTGAATCAATCAAGCCGATATTTCTGAAATTTGTCAGAAATCCTATTTTTCCTTCTTTATTCATCCCCATCCAAATGCCGCCATCTTTTAAATCTTTGCCGGCTATGATATTCTTATCATCCCAAACATGGATACCCATCGAAGGTCTATTATAAGACTCGTCGCGATTGCCCAAGATGATGAGAGGATATTTTTTATGCTCATTTACTGCAAAAAAGATAGTACACATATTCAACAGCCCCTTGATAAAACAATTTTAAGAAGATATCTTTTAAATAACTATAGTATACATTATAATATTACTATAGTAGATATAATTATTCTTGGAGGAGATTAAATGAACAAGTTATTGATGAATAAAAAGAAAAGAATTGCACTTGTAGCACATGATAATCGCAAGCAAGATTTATTGAATTGGGTAAAAGCAAATGAAGAAGAGTTGAGTAAACATGAATTTTTTGGGACTGGCACTACATCAAAATTGATTTCTGACAATACAAAATTAAAAGTACACGGATTTCTTAGTGGACCGTTAGGCGGAGATATACAAATCGGTTCTCATATTGTCGAAGGAGATCTAGATATTTTAATATTCTTTTGGGATCCACTTCAATCACAACCCCACGATCCGGATGTTAAAGCATTGCTTAGAATAGCTGTATTAAATGATATACCGACTTCAACAAATATTGCATCGGCTGATTTCATGCTCAGTTCACCGCTTATGAATGAAGAGTACCAGAGGGTGATTATCGATTATTCATCACGCCTGAGTAGAAAAGGTTAAAGATGTTTGTATCGAAGATGTTATTTGAAATCAAATTGAATGATGCTTTTTCGTTGAAGGATCGTAGGAAGATAGAAAAGAGTATAAGAGAAAAATTAAAAAACAGATTCAATATATCGATAGCTATTAAGCATGAAGATTATCCGATGAATTTGTTCACAATAAATATTGTGCAAATCAATGAGAATATCAATGAATTAAAGAGAGTGTATGAAAATATATTAGATATGATTTTAGATAATTATGAAATCGAACTATTAAGAAATGAATTTGATATTGTAAATTAAAAGAGGGAACACTCGTTATTTTATGAGCGTTCTCTCTTTCAACTCTTCTACTAAGTTGATCATTTCTTGAAGTTCCTTAGTGACTTTTTTGTTTTTATGATAAATAAGTTG
>DAOURC010000171.1 GCA_030625285.1 Eubacteriales bacterium | reverse complement strand
CTTTTATCTCGCCTTTTGGAAAATCAAAATCTGGAACCAAAGGTTTAATATCCAAAACAGGTGTTTGGTCTAATACATCTATATTCTTTATGTAAATTATGTTTCCTTCAATTTTCTCGATTTCAACAACAGACAATCCTATCGGATTCGGCCTAACAGGTGCCCTTGTCGAAAAAACACCTCTTTTCACATCATCCATAAAAGGCTTAACAATAAGTTTATGTTCTTTAACCTCATGAAAAAAATATATAACAATCAAATGACTGAATTCCTCAAGGTCCTTTAAACCTTCAGCATATTTTTCATTTATAACTATTTCACCTTTGAGTGATTTTTCACCCGTTGGTTGGATCGGCATATTGTTTAAAGTTTTAAACTCAGAATGCACTTTTCCTATTTCTACAAATTCCATCATACTCATACCCCCATAAATTCTAAATATATATCATTATACCACTTGATTACTCTTTTATCCTATGCTATACTACACAAAACGCACACAACAAACATTTGTATACGACACGCGGACAGGTGGTAAAAAATGCAGCCAATTATTGTTCAAAAATACGGTGGATCTTCTATTAAAGATACCGATCGTATTAAAAATACAGCGAATCGAATAAAAAGCTATCAGAATCAGGGTTACCAAGTAGTAGTCGTTGTCTCCGCAATGGGTAAAACGACCGATACTCTGCTTTCCTTGGCAAAGGAAATAAGCGCTGCTCCTTCAAAAAGAGAACTAGATGTTCTTCTATCAACTGGAGAGCAGATTTCCATAGCACTGCTTTCTATGGCTTTAAATGAAATTGAAATTGATACAATTTCACTGACAGGTTCTCAATGTGGAATCAAAACCGATTCAGTTCACAACAATGCAAGAATTGAGAATATCGATAGCGATAGAATTTTAACCGAGCTTAACAACAATGTTGTAATAGTCGCAGGTTTTCAGGGAATCAACGAAAAAGGAGACATTACGACTTTGGGAAGAGGTGGCTCGGATACCTCAGCTGTCGCATTGGCAGCAGCTCTGAAAGCTGAAAAATGCGAAATATATACCGATGTGGATGGTATATATAGTGCAGATCCACGAATCATACCAAACGCAGAAAAACTCGATACTATCAGCTATGATGAAATGCTGGAAATGGCGAAATTGGGTGCACAAGTGCTTCATCCTCGTTCAGTCGAACTAGCAAAAAATTATCAAGTCAAGCTTGAAGTAAAAAGCAGTTTAAACAATAATCCAGGGACAAAAATAATTGGAGAGATAGATATGGAAAAAATACAGATCAGGGGTATAACCTCAGAAAATTCAATAGCAAGAATTTCGATAACAAGAGTTCCGGACAAACCCGGTATAGCTTATAAATTATTTAAGACTTTATCTGATAACTCGGTTTCAATAGATATGATTCTGCAAAATCTTACACATGAAAATGTGAATGACATTTCTTTTACAACACCTGCAGAAGAACTGAGTAAAGTTGTTCCCATCGTCAAAGATTTTGCGATAAACATTGGCGCGGAAGACGTCATAATAAAAGATAACGTCGCAAAGATTTCCTTGATAGGTACAGGCATACTCGGTCACGGCGAGGTTGCATCCATGTTCTTTGAGACATTATCTAATTTAAAAATCAACATCGAAATGATTTCAACATCTGAAACTAAAATTTCATGTATTATCGATAAGAGTCATTCGTTGATTGCCACAAAAAAACTTCATGAAATATTCTTTGAGTCCTAAAGTTGCTGATTAAAATCGGCAGCTCTCCCAAAAGCCCTAGAAGAAACATCTCCTAGGGCTTTTTTTATATTTCAATAAAATTCAACTTATTATTATCCGGATCGTATACATGTCCCATTTTTACACCATTTTCCAATATATACGGTCCTTCAATATTTAAAACTTTTTTCTCAGTCAAATCCTCAACACTTTCATATAAATTTGAAACAAGAAAAGTAAGAGAAATATTTCCATTTGATTCGTTTAATTCTTCTCCTGAAATCAATTCAATTCCAGCGCCTTCTCTACCTGAAAGAAATACAATTTCTATTCCCGGCTTCGGTTTAATTCTCCTTTTTTCAGTAAATCCTAGTATCTTAGTATAAAATTCCATCGATTTCCCTAGATCCGCAACCCGAATCGTTACATATGAAAATTTCACTAATGATTCCCCCCTTTTTATAAATTAGCCTCCGCCAACATTGCAAGCGGTGATCTCTCAACGTGTTTTAATGTAACATGCCCCGTTATGTCATGTTCCTTTAATTTATCTACAATATAAACCAGTCCATTTGATTTTGAATCGACCAATACAGAATCAATCTGATTGTCCGTGGGATCTCCTAGAAAGATGAACTTCGAATTGTTTCCAGCCCTGGTAAGCATAAGTTTTGCCAAGTGAGGTGTAATCTGCTGCGCCTCATCTATAATCACCACTGCCCTTTCCAAGGTTCTTCCTCTCATATAGTTGAAAGTTTTTATTTCAAGTGCTCCCGCTTCTTTTAATTGTCCAATAAATTTCTCGGTTGTCTGCTCCATACCTTTAGCATATTTGCTCTTAAGATAAAGCAAAGTTTCAATGGAATCATAGAAAGGTCCCATCCAAGGTTTCAGTTTTTCATCTTCAGTTCCAGGTAAAAATCCTATATCATCTCCCGCTGGCACTACAGGTCTCACAAAAACTATTTTATTATAATGCCCAGAATAATATAATTCGAGTGCTGCAGCAGTAGCCATAATAGTTTTACCACTTCCCGCTCCACCGGCCATGGTTACCATAGGTATGTTTTCATCTAAAAGAAGCTCTATAGCAAACTTTTGTTCGCGGTTGAGAGGCTTTAGCCCATATGTTACTTTTTTTGCAAATTCAAGCGGAATAACTTTCGCATTTGATATCTTTGCTAAAGTTTGATGACTATCGTCATTGATATCTTTGATATGTAAAAAATGATTCTCATGCCTTATAACATCATTCGGTAGACCCTCAATCGGCAATCCACCTGAATAGATTTGATTAATGGTTTCAGTTGTCAAGGAA
>DAOURC010000104.1 GCA_030625285.1 Eubacteriales bacterium | reverse complement strand
CAACTTCAGTTATATTAAGGACATATGCAACTATGCTTCCTCCAACCGAGCCTCGTCCAGGTCCCACCATGATATCTTTTTCTTTTGCATATCTAATAAAATCCCATACTATTAAAAAATAATCGTTGAATCCCATAGTATCAATTACCGACAATTCATAATCGAGTCTATCCAAGTATTCATTTGAATTATCATATTTATTAAAAATACCTTCTAAGCATAATTTTCTCAGTTTTTCTTTAGAATTAAAATTCTCATCATCAGAAAAATTCGGAAGATATGTCTTGGTAAAATCAAAATCGAAATTACATCTTTCAGCAATTATAACCGTGTTTTCTATCGCCTTAGGTGCAAAAGAAAAGATCTCCATCATCTCTTCAGGACTTTTTAAATAGAATTCATCCGTAGGAAATCTCATTCTAACTTCGTCATCCATTGTTTTTCCTGTCTGAATACAAAGCAGAACATCATGACTGAATGCATCGTTTTTCGATAAATAATGAACATCGTTGGTTGCTACTAAAGGAATCTTCAATTCCTCTGATAGTCTCACCAATCCTTCATTTACTGTCTTTTGAATTTCTATATCATGATCCTGCAATTCAAGAAAATAATTATTCTCACCAAAAATATTTTGATATTTCAGTGCGATGGTTTTTGCCATTTCATAGTTGCCATAAGCAAGCTCTCTTTGAACATCACCAGCTAAACAGGCAGATAAGGCTATCAACCCTTTTGAATGATTTTTTAAAAGATCTAGATCAACTCTTGGTTTATAATAAAAACCTTTTATAAAACTTTCACTTACAATCCTGATTAAATTCTTATATCCTTCTTCATTTTCAACCAATAAAACCAAATGTCCTAAACTTTTATCTAAATTCGCATCTTTATCAGTCATTTTTCTTGGCGCTACATAGACTTCACACCCAATAATTGGTTTGATTCCTTTTTCCTTGGCCTTTTTATAGAAATCAACCACACCGAACATTGTTCCGTGATCGGTTATTGCCACACTATCCATTCCAAGTTCCTTAACTCTATCAAAAAGATTATCTATTTTACTAAACCCGTCTAATAATGAATACTCTGTATGTAAATGTAAATGAACAAAATTTCCCATAATTTACTCCCTGTCAAGAATTTCACTGATAAGCTTTTCCATTTTTTTAAATCGATGATTTACACCTGATTTGCCTATTGACGGGTTCATTATTTCTCCCAATTCCTTTAAAGACATTTCTTGATTTTCCAATCTGAGGTATGCCAATTCTTTAAGTGAATTCGGTAAATTTTCCAGTCCAATCAATCCATCCAAAGTTTTAATGTTTTCTATCTGATCGAAAGACGCATTTACAGTTTTACTAAGGTTGGCTGTTTCACAGTTAACAATTCTGTTGACATTGTTACGCATCTCCTTAATAATTCTAACATTCTCAAAATCGAGTAAAGTTTTATGCGCTCCAATGATATTGAGAACATCAACAATTTTTTCGCTTTCTTTTATATATACGATGAAATTGCTCTTTCTCTGTATAACCTTTGCATTCAATTCATATAAATTCAGGAGTTTTGCAAAATCCTTGGCAAAATTATTGCTATGCATACTAAACTCCAGATGATATCCTTTTTCTGGATTAAGCACCGATCCACACCCTAAAAAAGCACCCCTAATATAAGCTCTTGGACAACATTCATTCTTTAGCAGTTTTTGGGGAACCTTATTTGTAATAATAAAATCATCTTCTTCTGACATAATTCCCAAATCCAATAAGATGTCCTGAGTGTTTTCAATAAATATTTCATAGACATTGCCTTTTTTAACGCCAGATCCTTTTCTTATGATTAATTCAGTATGTATATTGTATATCTTTTTATATAACGTAAAAACAAGCCTTGCGACCGAAGCATTTTCTGTGCGAATTGTAATATCAACATTAGAAAATCCTCTTAATGAAATCGCTCCACTTGTTCTAATTACAGCTGACAATTCTGCTCTCTGACAGCATTTGCTATCATAAGTAATCTTGCTCAAATTTGACTTGATTTTTGACGATAAAGACATAACATCACCTAACTATTTTTTTTCAACTGCTATTCGAATCATTTTCTTTTCATCCTCATGTTTAGCGTAACTCTCAAATCGATTAATAGGTATATATCTTGCTTCTACAAAGCCTTCCTTGCGAAGTGGAAATAATTCACCTTTAGTTTCCATCATAAGATACCAAGTTACATACTTGTCAACCAGTTCGTCTCCATCCCAAATATCTCTATACTTATAGTTGATATCACCTATGAAATCCAGAATTTTTGCTAAAATACCGGTTTCCTCTTCAACCTCTCTTATAGCTGCCTCACTATCCGATTCGTTTATCTCGATTCTCCCTTTTGGTAGTACCCAATCACCATTAACTTTTCTAAGCATCAGTATAGAATTTTCTTTTATTACAATTCCACCAGCACTTTGAACTTTCTTCATAATATCACCCAATTGTTTTTTCACCTATTTGTATTATATCATACAAAATATAAACCTGAGATATTCTCTCAGGCTAATTTTTTATATATGTTCAGGATCTTTTTTAAAGTAAACTCTTTCAGATTCATCTTTGATTTTATCAATCTCATTTTGGATTTTTTTCATCTCGTTGTCAAGAATATCAATATCTTTAGTTGGTATATTATAATAAAGAATCAAATCTTCTACTTTTTTAACTAAGTTTGTCATAGTTTTTAAAAGTTCAAAGAATTCATCAGCATGCTTTGAATTCATCATGTTTACGAATTGTTCACGATCAATTTCAATAAGTTTTACAAGATCCTCTTCAGTCTCAAATGTTCTTAACGGCCTTGCATATGGTCTCGTTCTTTCAAGGAAATATTTACCTTTTTTATTTAAATTATATACATATTCCAATTTAACACCGTCGATATCAAATCTGACATAACTCATTTTACTATTTATAGTTTCTATCTTAGCACCCAATTGTTTCAATTTCATTGTATTTGCCATTACTTCTGCATTCATCAAGCCTCTCATAATTTCCTCCCTCTATATATAGAAAACAATTAAATAAATTGAAGATATCGCTACAGAAACCAACATTACAGGAAATCCAACTTTCATATAATTGATGAAAGATAACTTATGTCCATGTTTCTCCAGCATACCAGCTACCATTACATTCGCAGACGCTCCAACCAAAGTTCCATTTCCTCCAAGGCAAGCTCCTAGAGCCAACGCCCACCATAGCGGCATGATATTCATTTCAGTAATCATACCAATCGATTGAATCAAAGGTATCATAGTTGCTACAAACGGAATATTATCCAAAAATGCCGATGCGATAGCTGAAACCCATAGGACCAGGAGTACTGTTATAAATAAATCCCCATGAGTCAAATCAATCATTTTTGTAGCTAAATAATGAATCGCTCCTATCTCTTCCAATGAACCTACTAGTATGAATAGCGAAATAAAGAAAAAGATGGTCGGCCACTCGACTTCCAGTAAAATCTCCTCAGGATTTATATTACTTACCAACAACAAAAGCGATGCTCCAAAAAGAGCGACAGTTGCCGATTCAAACCCTAATTGTACATGTAAAACAAATCCCAACATCGTAATTCCTAATGCGATTAAACTTTTTATCAACAGTTTTTTGTCTCTTATTGCCAATGAAGTTGATAATTCCATAATTTTTTTCTTGTTTTCTTCTGTTGTATTATATGCATTTTTATAAATAAATTTTAACATAATAATAGTGACAATTGATATAACAATTACTATTGGCCCTAAATTAAATAAAAACTCTAGAAAGCCTATATCATTGGCACTACCGATCATGATATTTGGTGGATCGCCAATCAAAGTCGCCGTACCACCTATGTTCGAAATCAAAATCTCAGGCAATAAATATGGTATAGGATTTGCCTCTAAAATATCTGTGATTACCAAAGTTACTGGCGCGATCAGTAAAATCGTTGTTACATTATCTAACAACGCAGAAAATACCGCTGTAGCTATCATAAAAGAAACTAAAATCTTCCACGGATCTCCCTTTGCCTTTTTTGCTATGTAAATCGCTACAAACTCGAAAATACCAGTTTTGCGTGTAATATTAACGATAATCATCATACCGACCAATAAACCTATTGTATTGAAATCAATATGTCCTATTGCGTTTTTTTGAGTCTCCACACTAAATATCAACATTAATGCTGCT
>DAOURC010000113.1 GCA_030625285.1 Eubacteriales bacterium | reverse complement strand
ATTAAATTTCCAAGAGAAGGAATATCCACCGGATGACCTAGACCGATATACGTCAAGAACACCTCAGAACCAATTGCAAGAGGTATCGCAAGAGCTAATCTAAGCATGATGACAGAAACCAAATACGGCAATAGATTCTTTGAAATATCTCTAATCGGACGAACGAAATCCTTATTTGCCCTAACTTTAAGTTTTTTTTCAGTTATTTCAATGTGGTTGGATAAAATATTACTTTCCTCACATAGATTCACTGCCCTTTCCAATACATTCTCAAGCTCTCTAATGTTTCCAGGCCATGGATATCTCATCAGTTTTACCATCGCCTCTTCAGAAACTCTCTTCAATTCAGTTCCCACTCTTTCACAAATATTCGGCAATAAAAAATCTACCAATTCATCAATGTCCTCTATTCTTTCTTCAAGGGAAGGTATTTTAATCGGAAAAACATTGATCCTATAAAACAGATCTTCTCTAAAATTTCTCTTTTCCACTTCTTTTTCTAGATTCCTATTAGTCGCAACAATTATCCTGACATCAACATTTATTTCATCATTACCGCCAACTTTATAAAAACTCTTGCTTTGAATGACGTGTAATAACTTCACCTGCATATTTTTCGATATATCACCTATTTCATCAAGAAATATGGTTCCTTTATCAGCCATTTCAAAATAACCTTTTTTACCTTTTGCACTGGCACCAGTAAATGCACCTTTTTCATATCCAAACAATTCACTCTCTAGTAAACTTTCAGGTATAGAGTTGCAATTCACTTGGATTAACGGATTGCATTTTCTTTCGCTAGCCTCATGAATAGATTTTGCTAAAATCGTCTTTCCTGTACCACTCTCACCTAGAATCAATACAGTAGAATTACTCTTGCTCGCTCTATACGCCAATTTCTTGGTTTTCATTGCATTATCAGATGATCCTACAATTCTAGGAAATAATTTATTATATGTCTTTTTATCGTCAAGTTCAGCTTTCGCACTCTCTAATTCTTTAAATGCATAATCTCTTTGATTTTTGATGTTTTTCATTTTTGAAATATTTTCTACTATTAAAAGAGAACCTGCTTTTTTATTGTCTCTAATTATCGGTTTTACTCCACACAAAACGCTGACACCATTGATTCTAGCAAGTTTTCCGGAATATGTCCGTTTCCCTTCTACTAAATCCAATATTATATCGGATTTTTGATGATATTCAAAAATATGAGTACCGATCACATCCATAGTGTTTTTACCTTCTATTTTTTCTTTGAATTTTTCACCCATAAACAATTCTTTTATGTCTTCATTCCAAGCGGTGTAACCGAAAGTTTGATAGAATTTCATTTCATGGGTTTTCTCATCCAAGACTACCAAATGTCCAAAATCATTATTATAATTTGTCTTATAAGTTACATCATCGACATCTATACTTGAAAATCTATTTGAAAAATTCAAGATTATTTTTATTTTTACACCATCAATATTTCCCTCTAATTCCGATTCATCCAATATGGCTCTGCCGTGTTTGACAATATATACTCCCCGGCTTTTTTCATCACCAAATTTGCCATAACAAAGTATGAATAGGTTACACTAAGTTAGACAGATTTCTTAAGGTCATATAGAATAGAATCTATTTATTCCAAATACATCTTTTGCTTTTTCGCTGTATTGTTTTATTATCCCCTCTTCATCAATAAAAATTAAACCTTCATTCATGATATCCAATATATCCGAATAATTTATCAACTCATTTTTCATATTACCCTCCAAATCGTGTTTGGCATAATTTTTGCGTTATCATTATATATTTAGTAAACTTATTATAATAAATATTTAGATTTCTTTTTCCTATAATAACAAAAATAATCTAATGATACAAAATTTAATGCTTTTTTATATCAGAAGGAGGACCTATGAAACCTAAAGCACTTAAAAAAGGTGATAAAATCGCTATCATTGCCCCATCATCTCCAACTACAAAAGAAAAAGTAGAAAAAGCCATATCGTCAGTCGAGAAAATGGGTTTGACGCCAATCGTATATCCAAGCTGTCTATCGGAGCATGGCCACTTGTCAGGAACTGATGACGAAAGAGCAAAAGACATTAATGACGCGTTTGAGAACAAAGAAATTTCAGGTATCGTTTGCCTAAAAGGCGGTTATGGAACTCCAAGGCTTTTAAATTTGATCGACTATGAAGCAATAAAAAAGAATCCGAAATATTTCTTAGGCTATAGCGATATAACAGGACTCCACATCGCACTGAACAAGATGTGCAACCTAGTAACCTACCACGGTCCAATGGCTTCATCCGGATGGATAAACAATCTAGATGACTACACTTTGAAATATTTAGAAAAATCTCTATTTAGCAATATCGCTCTGGGCATCGTAGAGAATCCGGAAGGAGAACAAATAGAAAGTCTTTATCCTGGAATATGTGAAGGTGAAATTGTCGGTGGAAATTTATCATTACTGGTTTCTACCTTAGGTTCTCCTTATGAAATAGATGCAAAGGGAAAAATACTTTTCATTGAAGAAGTATCTGAACATAATTATAGAATCGATAGAATGCTTATGTCATTGGATCTTGCCGGCAAATTTTCCGATTGCAACGGAATCATCTTAGGAACATTCACGAAATGCGAACCTGATACTAAAGATGATAATTTCAAGGACCTGGATTTAATGACTATCTTTAATGAAATAATAGGTAAATATAATAAACCAACGGTTTATAATTTCAGAGCTGGTCATAATTACCCACAACCGACATTTCCTTTCGGTGTGAAAGTAAAACTAAATGCTGATGATGGGATCATCGAATTCCTAGAATCATCAAATGTATAGGTGATAAAATGAAAAATTTAAAAAGTTCGATTAAAGATATTTTAGATTCTTCAAATTGCAATTACGGTTTTGCTTTAAAAGATCTGACAACTGGTGAAATTATCGAATTGAACGGCAAGGAAAGATTCAATTCAGCCAGCATAATCAAGCTTTTTTATCTTTATGAAGCACTTCATCAAGTAGATAAAGAAGTCTTGTCTTTAGATGATGTATTTTTACTGGAAAACAAGGAAAAAGTCGGTGGAGCCGGCGTTCTAAACATGCTGCATGATAATTTAGAACTTACCTTGGAAGACCTTTTGACCTTGATGATATCTATCAGCGACAACACAGCTACAAATATGCTCTTTGATATTCTTGGAAAAGATAATATAAATATAAGCATGAACAATATCGATATTAAAGATACTTTAGTTGCTAGAAAACTCATGAGGGTAATCCCTGGGGTATATAATTATACAAGTGCAAACGACACTTCTAAAATATTGGAAGAGTTGTTTTCTTCAAATACTTTAGCAAAGAATTCATGCACTTTAGCTTTAGATATATTGAAATTGCAAAAGCATAACGAAAGTCTATCAAGAAACTTGATCGAGTGTTCAAATTGCGGCAAGTTGATCGGACATCTGAATACATGTCCGTCATGCGGTGCATACATCGGAGATATATCGCCTAAAATGGCCACATTTCCGCATAAAACCGGTGAAATAACAGGCATTGTTCACGACGCGGGGATACTGAATATCGATGATAAAAACTATATCGTCGTTTTACTGACTTCTGATCATAAAGATAATCACAAGGCAAAGGAAATCATGGGAGACATAGGACTTTTGATATACAATCATCTTAAGAATGGAGATATTTATGCTTAGAGATACGTTTTTGGAAATCAACCTGGACAATCTAGAATTCAATATAAATCTGATAAGATCAAAACTAAATGAAAATGTAAAGATCTGTGCAGTCATAAAAGCGGATGCATATGGTCATGGAGCTATAAGCATAGCTAAAAAACTCATTGAACTTGACGTTGAATATTTAGCAGTAGCGACACTTGTCGAGGCTCTTGAACTAAGAGAGAATTTTAAATCCGCACCGATTTTAATTATGGGTTAT
>DAOURC010000186.1 GCA_030625285.1 Eubacteriales bacterium | reverse complement strand
TTTGCAGAAGCTTTAATAAATTTTTGGCTCTGTTAGACATTAGTGTTGTTATTGTTATTAAAGTTTATGTCGACAACATTTAAAGTGGATTTGCTTTTTTGTTACTTCTAAAATATTGAAACAAACTCTTTTTTCACGCATATCTGAAAGCATATTCTCTGTAATAAACGATAAAATATCATTTTCATAATTTGATGATATTTCCATTGGCATAGAACTGGGTTATTCTGTGAATTGGATTTTTTCTATCGTTTATAGATTTGTCAGATGATTCATAATTTTTTCTTATGCAAGTTACATATTATCAATATCGATCAAATCAATTAAGTAGATATTTTTTAGCACCCAGTGACCTTTCTCAAGTTCATAAGTAATTGATACATGATGATTATTCCATTTATCATCATCAAATATAATCTGACTCGCTCCAGCAACAGCTATTCTTAAATTTTCAATTTTATAATTCTCCAGATATTGTCTTTTTTCTCCATCATATTGAACCAAGATAGCTTCATTATGGGAAGCGATATCTTTTTTTTTCGTTGAAACTCTCACTCACCCACACCTCGTGTGACTTCAACAATTCTTTTGCAATCACTCTATTCATGGGTAATTGTACAATAATCAGTACAACCAAAATCGCAACAACATATTTATGGGAACTCAGATAGCCTTTCCAAGTAAATTCTGGTTCATATTTCTTTGTTTGATAATGAAACAGCAAGAACAATGGATAGATCGATAACAGCAGATAAGTTACTGTCAATTCGACCCGACTCAAATCCCAGACATAGGAAATATTGATTAGAGCCATAAGTGTAAATGAATACGCTCCTAGTTTAATATCCCTGCCATGGATTTTTCGCCATCGATCCGCTCTAAGAACCATCAGAAAAATAGGATAGGCTATCATTGCTAAATACATTAAATTGTTCAGAAGTGTTAATAAATTTAACTTTGTCATGATACACTCTATTTTCTATATAATTTTCATTAAATATATTTCACATTATACATAATTAGGTAATCTTGTTTTGTATTTCACAACTACCTAATTAAATTATAAACCGTAACAAGTTTGTCACATATATTTTAGTACTTGAAAATAAATAAACAACCCTTTTCGCGTATTTGCCCTCTTTTTTAGTCGATTTAATTTAAATATTAACTATTATCACGAATTTTGAGATTGTTATTTTAAGTAAAATATGGGGAATAATCAAGTTGATGCTTTCCTTTGAAACCCAAAAAAGCTATAATGTGGTCAAGATAAAACTCAAGTTGAAAGGAAGTAGAAAATGAAGAAAAGTTATATAATTGCGGCTGTAGTGGTGGTATTGATTGCAGCAACTGCATTTGCATTGCCAAATATCACAGGAATGTTCGCAAAAATGGACCCTGCAATGCACTTGTTGTATGCATCCAAGAATTTAACTGATGTTGAGAAGGTTAATGCAACCATCGAAGTAAGTATGGCGATGAAGTCGGAGGGAGTTGAAGCCATAATAGGTTTAGATAATCCTTCGGAGGAAGAGTCTAAAGAGGTTGATGCTGCTGTTGATTACATCAATTCAATTTTGGAGAATACACTTTTTAAGTACGATATGACATATGCGCAAAAGAAGATGCAAGTGCCTTCTTATTTTGCTTATGATATGGATATCGATTATAGAGATGACAAGTTGCTGAATATCGCTATGGTGTTTGAACCTTGGAAGATTTCAATGGGATCAGAGCAACTGTATGATAAGTTGTTTACAGTTGATATCAATGATGCGCTAGAAGTGCTAGTGGTTATGGATAGCGGCAGAGAAATGAAAATAGATATAAGTAAGTATTTTGATGTTTTATTGAATACAGAAGATGATTTGTATAAAGCGGTTGAAAGTAATGTTGATCCATATGTTGAATTGATAAAATCATATATGGAAGAGAATGTTGAAAAACTTGAAGACGGTATAATGGAGATTGAACATAATGGAAATACAGAAAAAATGAATGTAAAAAATTACAGAGTATCATTAGATATGGATATTTAAGGTGTTAAATTAAAAGAAGCTGCAGTGATTGCAAAAGAAGATGAAAATCTGAAGGCATTAATCAAGGATAGACTCTTTAAAGTTGTAGATTTGTTTATAGAATCTGGAGATTGCGAAATGATGGGGACTTCTATCGATATGATAGAGAATGATATCAATTATTTCAAAGATACCTTTGATGAAGGTTATGAAGCGGTATTTGATGCAATTAGCGATAAATATGAGAGAATCACTGCAGAAGAATTAGAGAGGATTGACATGGCATATGAAATGGTTTACTCGATTGATAAAAACAATATGCCTAGAAAAATAGATATTGTTTTGAAGTCGCAGATATATGATATTGTTGAATCGGTTGTAATCAATGCGGTTAATGACGATGTTGTTATTGAACCAGTTAATTATGATGAGACTGTGGATGTTGTTAAATGGGTGGAAGATCCTATGTCGGCTCAAGAAATATCAGAAGAAGTGGTTATTAATGGCGTTGAAAATATTCTGAACGGGGATGCCTTGAATAATCTGATGATGGATTTGGAGATAAATGCTGAAATGCTTCCAGACGAGATTAGGGATGAATTCTTTGTAGGTATCCAACAGTATTTTCAAATGTTGCCTTACCTGATAACGCCGAAAAACCCCTCGTTTTAGCCGTGGAAATGAAAGGCTTTTTATAGATTTTTTCCTAAAATATGTTATAATTATAGCGGAACAAATGTTTGTGAAGTGTTTTCCGTGAGAACTGTAAAAATCAAATTATGCCCGATTGTAAAATGAACTTGAATTAAATAAAAA
>DAOURC010000022.1 GCA_030625285.1 Eubacteriales bacterium | reverse complement strand
AAGAGATATCTGGCAGTATTTCACTGTATTGCCTAATATAAAATCAGTTGGAGTTATGGGAGACGAGCGAACATACTCTCATGCAATTGGAATTAGAGCTGTAACTTCAATAGATGGAATGACAAGTGACTGGGCTAAGATTCCTTATGAGGTGCTTGATAAAATCTCATCGAGGATTGTGAATGAAGTAGATAATGTAAATAGAATACTTTATGATATAACAAGTAAACCACCAAGTACAATTGAGTGGGAATAAAGATAGAAAACCCTATACATCTTGCAAATGCTTGACTTATAGGGTTTCTTTTTTATCTATGATACGTTTATTGATTTTCATCGTTTTAAATTGTATGAGAAATATAGGAAGGTAAGAGCTATTGTTGTTATGAGGAAGCGCTTCAGAGCAAAAATCTCAAAATACAAACGATACCCTATTGACACGTTGCGTAATGGGAGTATAATGAAATTAAGCAAAAGTCTCAAAATACAAACGATATCCTATTGATACATTTTGAGGGAGGTGTTCGACTTATGGAATACAACGTCTATCCTTTAAATAATAAGCTTTATAGCGGTGCTGAACGAAAAATAGGTATAACTGTTGGCGGTGAAGACTATATCATCAAGTTCAGGAAAAAGACGAGATTCGGCAACAGAAACAATCATATTTCTGAATATCTAGGGTGTCGAATTATTGAAAGCTTGGGGTTTGAGGTTCAGAAGGTTTTTCTTGGTACCTATAACGGAGAGGAAATAGTGGCAATAAGAGATTTTGTCGGTGAGAACCAGCAATTCGTTGCTTTCAATGATGTTGGAGAGAGCAGCATTGATGAAGATCGGGAAAAATTTAAATATTCTTATGATGATATCACTCAGATATTGTATGCGAACAATAAACTTCAAGATGCTGAGAGAACAGTTCGCCAATTCTGGGAAATCTACATTAGTGATGCTCTGTTGGGGAACTTCGACCGGCATGGTGGGAACTGGGGATTTATAAAGGAAAACAATACGTATTCACTTGCCCCGATTTTCGACAATGGCTCTTGCCTGTTTCCAAATTTGACAGATGAAGAAGAAATGAAAAGAATAATGAATAGCCAGGATGAAACAGAAAAGAGGGTGTACACTTTCCCCACATCTCAGATACTTTTGAACAATAGGAAAAGTTCGTACTATGAAGTTATAAGCAGTTTGGCTTATGTAGAATGCAATGAAGCGCTTAAGAGCATATATAAACGATTTGATTACAGCGAAATCAGTTCCATTGTTGACGACACAAAATTCATCAGTGAGATTCAGAAAGAATTCTATAAACATATTATCATGCACAGGTTTAATCTGATTATCAAGAGTTCCTACGAAAGGTTGATGGGAAATGAAAAAACATCAAACTAAAGCAACTATTTTTGCTGTGGACAAATTGAAAATTAAATATCCGGTTTGTTTTTTGGAGCAAATTTATTACGAAAATGATACATTTGAATACATTTTTAAACCTTACTACAATGTAATCGAGTTGCTGGATGATAAAGTGTTTCAAGGTATTCCGGGTTTGAACATGGATTTGAAAAAAAATGTTTATATTAGAGAAAACAAGATACCGACATTTATCTATGAACGCACTCCTCAAGAGAATCGAGAAGACCTTTGGGAACTTTTAGATGAAGTTGGATTGGAATATCTCGACAATCTTGAATGGCTGATCCGTACAAAGAAAATATATACTGGAGACAATTTCATTGTAGAGGCATATCATGAACCTCGGACCCGTTTTTCTTCAGGTGCAGCAAATTATGGTGATGAATTTATTATTGACGATATAAAGGAAATTTCAACAGACAATTATAAATTATTGAAGTTCCTTCTTGATGTGATTTCGCAGGGAGCAAGCTTGAGAACAGAAGAACTCTTTATTGATGAAAGCAACAGAAAATACATGCACAAGCTGATATATACACTATATGAAAACGAGCGCAGGAAAAGAAGTAGGAAGCAAGAGGCAGGTATAAACAAGGCAAAAAAGGATAAGAAATATGTCGGTAGAAAGAAGATTGATGTTTCATTGCCGTTGCTGGAAGAAATCATCGAAAAAAGGAAGAGGAAAGAAATTACTGTCGAAGAGGCCATGAAAGAACTTGGGATCCAATCAAAAAGCACTTTTTACCGTCACATTAAAGAATTTAAGGAGTCTCATAACAATATTATGGGCGAAGATCTTGGAAGGGAACCTAAATAGGAGTATAGTGGCTAATTCAAAAATTTATAGTAGGTAGTAGACAGTTGCAGAAACAAATCTAAAAGCCAAAAGTCTTAGAACTTATTATGAGAAATTTTCGCCTAAAATATCGATTCGTACAGCTATGACAGATTATAAGCAAGAAGATTGGTTATTGAATTTGCCGCTATGGGCAATTGGACTTATTAAAAATGAAACAGAAAGTTTGATAAGATAGAGTTTGACTTAATAGAATAACGATGTATGAAAGATTGTTGAATTAATTTACTCCAAAAAATGCAAAAGAACATTTTAACAAATGTTCTTTTACAATGCCATATTAGTAGGGATTCAGATGAGATAAACTAATATAATTAGCTTATCTTTTATAGTTTATTATATTTTCTTAATAAATGAAAGGAAAATTCATAAAAAAATTAATTTATTAGAATATTGTAATATAATAATATTAGTGAAATTGAATATTAAGAGGAATATTAATGAAAATACTTTACAATTAAAATGATTTGATTTATACTATAACGAGCTTAGGAAATAGGAGGTATTTCAATTGAAAATTTATTCAAATGCTGAAACGGCAAATGAAATTAAAAAAATAATTGTTGGTCAAACTGAACAACCGAAAAACGTAAGAATATTTATTTCTGGAATGGGCTGAGCGGGTCCAAGTTTTGGTTTAGCTCTGGATGAGTTAAAGGAAGATGACCATAATGATACTTACGAAGGCGTAAACTTTGTTATGGAAAATATGATATTTGAACAATTTGGTGACTTTAAAGTCGAGTTTTTAGGCGGCGGATATTTAGTCGCTCCAACTGAGCAAGAAGAAACAGACTGTAGTTCATGCAGCGGTTCATGTAGTTAATCAGAAAAGCATTCGTTTAGAATGCTTTTTTTATTTTTTGTATGAATCAACTATTGAAATGAAAGCCTTAGCTGCTTGATTGAGAGGAGTTTTTTTGTTGGTTATCAAAGAAATTTTTCTCTTTGGGATATCAAAAGTGGTTTTTATCACTATAAGTTTATTATTTTGATTATCCTGAATTACTTTTCTATCTGCAAATCCAATGCCGAAACCCGCTTTAACTAAATCGACTATAAGATCCACGCTTATAAGTTCAACCTCTGGTTGAAGAGACAGACTAGACGCAGAAAATACATTTTCTAGAAAATTTCTTGTGCTCGTATGTTTTTTTAAAGAGATAAATGGGTATTTGCTGAAATCTTCAAGTCTCAGGATTTTGTCTTTCAATATTTTATAGTGGTTGCTGGTGAAAAATATCTCATCCAAAGTATAAAAATCGATATAGTTGAATCTCGAGTCGGTTTTGTCGTAATCGTGATTGATAAATCCCAAGTCAAGTTGACCCGTAACAACTTCATGTTTGGTTTTTGGTGAAGGTTGATTGTCTATCAATAACTTGATTTTTGGATATCGCTGATGAAATTCTTCAAAGATTTCTAGAAGATAATGTTTGCAAATGGTATCACTGGCTCCGATTTTTAGTTCTCCGATTTCAACCGCTTTATAACTGTCTATGAAATTTTCAGCTATTGTAATCTCGGTGAAGGCGGTTTCTAGATGTTCGAATAGAATTTTACCGCTTTGAGTTAAAGATATACGCTTGCCATTTCTAAAAAACAGAGAAATCCCCAATTGTTTCTCAAGGAGTTTAATGGATTGAGAAACAGAAGATTGGGTCACAAAAAGAGAATCTGCCGCTCTTGAAAAATTCATATTTTTTGCGACGTTATAAAAAACTTTGTATAGTTCATAGTTTATATTCATATAAGCACTCCTAATAACAAGTATTAATTATATTAATTATCATTATATATTAAAGGATGGTAAAATAAAAGTGAAATTAGATTATGGAGGAATCCTATATGAAGAATGTTAACAGAGTATATGTAAAAAAGAAAAATGGATTTGATGTACATGCGGATAATTTGCGCGATGAAATAAGTGGGATATTGGAAATCAATAGTTCGAACCTGCAAATAATAAATGTTTACGATATAGAAAATTTATCTCAGTCGGATTTTGAAATGGCGGTTAGTGAAGTGCTGTCTGAACCGAATATGGATGAATTTTTTTATTCTTTTGAATTAAAAGAAAATCAAAAAGCATTTAGAGTGGAATATCTACCTGGTCAATACGACCAAAGGGCGGATTCGGCAGAGCAGTGCTTGATGCTTTTAAATAGTGAACTCAAACCTAAAATAAATGCATCTCAGATATTTGTATTTGATGATATCTCTGAAAAAGAATTGATAAAGTTGAAAAAATATTTAATAAATCCAGTCGACTCGAGAGAAATCGGACTCAGTATTCCAAAGGCTTTGACAAACGAATCGAATGTACCGAGCGATATTAAAACATTAGAAGGATTTATAGAGTTTAACGAGACTGAACTTAAGAATCTAATCGTTGATTTAGGTCTTGCCATGACGATAGACGATTTAAAGGCTACTAGGGAGTATTTTAAATCCGAGAGTAAAAATCCTACATTGACTGAGATAAAGGTTTTAGATACTTATTGGTCGGATCATTGTAGGCATACAACCTTCATGACAAGTATAAAATCAGTTGAACTAGATGAAAACAACATTGAGGTTTTAAATGATACATATGAGAAATATCTTGATACCAGAAAGAATCTAGGAAGAGAAAATAAAGATATCACCCTTATGGATTTAGCTACAATCAATATGAGAAACATGAGGGCTAAGGGAAAACTTGACGACCTTGAAGAATCAGAAGAAATAAATGCTTGTAGTGTAGTAGCCAATATAGATGTAAACAATCACGATGAAGAGTATTTAATCATGTTTAAAAACGAAACTCACAATCACCCGACGGAGATTGAACCATTTGGCGGTGCGGCAACATGCCTGGGTGGCGCGATCAGAGATCCGCTATCGGGAAGAAGTTATGTTTATCAGTCGATGAGAATCAGCGGCTCTGGAGATCCGAGAGTTCCTATCGAGGAAACCATTCCCGGAAAACTACCTCAGAGGTCAATTACTAAAGGCGCGGCTAAAGGTTTTAGCTCGTATGGAAATCAAATTGGTCTTAATACGGGATATGTTAGAGAATATTATAATCCAGGATTTCTTGCTAAAAGAATGGAAGTTGGATTTGTTATCGGGGCGACTCCTAAAAAAGATGTTTTAAGAGATATTCCAGTAGAGGGAGATCTAGTAGTCGTATTTGGTGGAAGAACCGGTCGAGATGGAGTTGGAGGAGCAACAGGGTCTTCCAAAATACACGATCAAAAGTCGATAGAAGTATCAGGAGCAGAAGTGCAAAAGGGAAATCCTCCTATCGAGCGAAAAATACAAAGATTATTTAGAGATTCGAAAATAAGTGGTTTGATTAAAAGAAGCAATGATTTTGGCGCTGGTGGTGTTTCTGTAGCTATTGGAGAAATTGCCGACTCGGTTGAAGTCAACCTCGATCTGATGCCAAAAAAATATGAAGGACTCGATGGTACAGAGCTCTCTATCAGTGAATCTCAAGAGAGAATGGCTGTTGTAATAGCTAAAGAAAATTTAGACGACTTCATTGAAGGATGTAGAAAAGAAAATCTGGAAGTAAGCGTTGTAGCTAAGGTAACAAATGATAATCGATTTAGATTGATATGGAGAGGCAATACCATTTTAGATTTAGATAGAGAGTTTTTAAATTCCGCAGGAGCGAAATCATACGGCGAGGTTAAAGTCGAATCTGTTGAAATGAACGAGTATCCTTTAGAGACATCAAAAGATTTATACGATGGTTTAAGCGATATAAATGAAGCGTCTCAAAGAGGATTAGTGGAGCAATTTGATAATTCCATCGGTAGAAACAATGTGCTTTCTTTCCATGGTGGAGAACATTTGATGACTCCTATTCAAGGAATGGTGTCGAAGATACCTGTTGAAAAAGGAGAAACAAATACCGTTTCAATTGTAAGTAATGGATATAATCCCAAGATCGGCAAATGGAGTTCTTTCCACGGTGGAATGTATTCTGTAGTCGAGTCTTTATCTAAGCAAGTTGCGTTGGGTGGAAAAATAGACAAGGTTAGATTTACTTTCCAAGAGTACTTTGAAAGACTTGGAAATGATCCGGTTAGATGGGGAAAACCATTTAGCGCCTTGCTTGGAGCGAACTCGGTAATGGATTATTTCGATTTAGCTTCAATCGGTGGCAAGGATTCAATGTCCGGAACTTATTCTTATGGAGATATAAGAATAGATGTACCTCCTACATTGATATCGTTTGCTGTAAGTGTTGGAAATATCAAAGATGTAATAAGTCCAGAACTTAAATCAAAGGGTAATTCGATCGCTTTATTCGAAGCTAAGAGAAACGTTGATCATACATTTGATTTTGAAAGTCTAGAAAAAATATATAAAGAGATAGAAGAGCTAAATGACAAAGGCATAATCAAATCTGCGTATGTTGTCGAAGAACACGGAATCGGCAGTGCAATCGCTAAAATGACCTTTGGTAATCATATAGGTGCAAACATCAATTGTGATACTGCGAAAGATTTATATGCATCGATAGTAGTAGAAATGAATAAAGATCACAAGATAGATAATGGAGTTATTATTGGAGAAACAATTGAAAAACAAGTTATTCAAATGAATGAAAAAACGTATAGAATAGAAGATTTGATTAAAACCTGGGAAAAACCTTTAGAAAAGGTATTTCCAACAGAGAAAAAAGTAGAAGGACAGGCAAAGTCATATAATTTTTATATTCCATCGATAAATAAAAGAGGAAAAGGAATTATCAGACCTAAAGTATTTATTCCTGTTTTCCCCGGTACAAATTGTGAATACGATACAGCTTATAAATTCGAAGAGGCAGGAGCCGATGTAGATACATTTGTATTCAAGAACTTAAGAAGCTCGGATATCGATCAATCTATCGATGAAATTGTCAAGGGAATCAAAAAATCACAGATAATAACCTTGGCAGGAGGTTTCTCGGCAGGAGATGAACCTGATGGTTCGGGTAAATTCATAGCTTCAGTTCTCAAGAATCCGAGAATTAAAGAAGCGTTGATGGATTTGTTGAACAACAGAGACGGACTTATGCTTGGAATTTGTAATGGCTTTCAGGCGCTGATCAAATTGGGATTAGTACCATATGGAGATATTAGAACACTTTCAGTAAATGATCCGACTTTAACATATAATAAATTAGGGCGACATGTGGCCCAAATGGTGTATACAAAGGTAGCTTCCAATAAATCTCCTTGGATGATGCATTCTGATCCGAATGCAATCTATAAAACGCCGGTCTCTCATGGAGAAGGAAGATTTGTTGCAGATGAAAAGATGCTTAAATGGCTGGAAGAAAACGGGCAGATTGCTATGCAATATGTCGATGAATTTGGAGAGCCGACATATGACACAAGGTATAATCCAAATGGATCTGTTCATGCTATAGAAGCGATAACAAGTCCAGATGGAAGGATTTTAGGAAAAATGGGACATAATGAGCGGATCGATAAACAACTCGCAATCAATGTTCCGAATAAAGAGGATTTAAAGCTGTTTAAAGCAGGAGTAGATTATTTCAAATAAAATAAGAAGAGGTGTTAGTTATGAAAATTGGAGTTGTAATGGGCAGTGATTCAGATTTTGAAATTGTAAAGAAAAGTTTAGATATTCTCAAGGAATTCAATATCAGCGTAGAAGTGAGAGTTTTATCTGCGCACAGAACGAGTGACGAGGCTTTGGAATTTGCCAAAACCGCAGAAGATAATGGAATTGAATTATTGATCGGGGCAGCAGGAAAAGCGGCGCATTTGCCAGGAGTTTTAGCTTCGGTAACTACTGTGCCTGTAATAGGATTACCAATAAAATCATCTACTATGGATGGACTGGATTCTCTTTTGTCGATTGTTCAGATGCCAAAGGGAATTCCTGTTGCGACTGTAGCGATAAACGGAGCGGAAAATGCAGCTCTTCTAGCAGTACAGATTCTTTCAGTTAAATACGACGAATTGAAACAATCTATGAAAGATTATCGTGAAACAATGAGATTGGAAGTTTTAAAGAAAAATGATAAAATCGTTGAAATTACAAAAAATTATTTATAAGGAGGAATAAAAAAATGGAAAAAAAAGAAATGCTATATGAGGGTAAAGCGAAAAAAGTATATAAGACAGACGAGAGTGAATTGTTTATAATAGAATATAAAGATGATGCAACAGC